>DASTYT010000138.1 GCA_035764725.1 Candidatus Methylomirabilota bacterium
CTGGTTGACGCCCTTCAGGTTGTACTCGACCGGATCCTCCGCCGTCATGATGTTCACGTCGGGCGAGTTGATGGTGTGGATGGCGGAGTAAAGCGTCGTCGTCTTGCCGGAGCCGGTGGGCCCCGTGATCAGGATCATGCCGTAGGGCTGATGGATGGCACGTGTGAACTGCTCGAGGCCCCACGGATCGAAGCCCAGCATGGCGAGATCAAGCTGGAGCGAGTCCTTGTCGAGGATTCGCATGACGGTCTTCTCGCCGAAGATCGTCGGCAGGGTGGACACCCGGAAGTCGATCTCGCGCTGGTTGTAGCGGAGCTTGATGCGGCCGTCCTGGGGCAGCCGCCGCTCGGCGATGTCCAGGCTCGACATGATCTTCACGCGGGAGGTCAGGGCGGCCTCGAGGCGCTTGGGCGGAGTCATGATCTCGTGCAGCACGCCGTCGATCCGGAAGCGCACCCGGAACACCTTCTCGTAGGGCTCGAGATGGATGTCGGAGGCCCCGCGGCGGATCGCATCGACCAGGATCATGTTCACCAGCCGGACGACCGGAGGCTCGTCCGCCGACTCCTTCAACTCGAAGATGTCGGCTTTCGCCCAGTTCTCGTCTTCGCCCTCGACGACCTCGACGTCGGCGAGCGCGGAGTCCATCTCGGTGATGACGTCGGCGAGGCCGCCGGTCTGCGCCTCGTAGAGCCGATCGATGGCCTTGCGGATGGCGCCCTGCGAGGCCACCACTGGCACGACCTGAAGGTTCGTCATGAACCCGACGTCGTCCACCGCGAACACGTTGGTCGGGTCGGCCATGGCGAGGGTGAGCTGATTCCCCGCCCGCTTGATTGGCAGTACCTCATACTTCCGGGCGATCTGCGCGGGGACGAGCTTGACCACCTCGGCATCCACGTCGAGCTGGGTGAGCGTGATGGACGGGATGCCGTACTGCTTGGAGAGGAAGTCGATCAGCTGGTCTTCGTTGATGAAATCCAGTCGGACGAGGATGGAGCCGAGCTTCTCGTTGCTACCCTTTTGGTCTGCGAGCGCTCGCTGGAGCTGCTCCTGGTTGATCAGGCCTTCCCTGACCAGGAGGTCTCCGAGGCGTCGGCTAACTGGCTGTCCGAGCTTCGCTTCGGCCATCGTGCGGTTGGGCTGAAAACGCCCGACCGCTCAACTATAACTCAGTCACCTTTTTCAACATATCGGTAAAAGGTTTCTGTGCCTCGGCCTGGTAAAGAATGAATTGGACCTTTTGTAAAGAGGACTTACCGCTCTTGAGATGCTCCGCGAGCGCGGTGAGCATCGCGTCAGCGCTGACCGCCGGAGAGATGCCTCCGACCCCGCTTCCCAGGGCTGGGAAGGCGATCGACGTCAGCCGATGCTTCTCGGCGAGGGCGAGGGTCGACCGGGTAGCCGCTCCGATCTTGGTGGGGTCGGTCTTGAGGTCGGGCCCCATCGTTGCCGCATGGATCACATGGGTCGCTGCCAGATTCCCGGCGACGGTGAGCACGGACTCGCCCACCTCCACCGGACCCTGACGCACTGCGTCTTCCTCGATGACCGTGCCACCCTTACGCTTGATAGCGCCGGCCACCCCCGTTCCCATCAGGAGCTGGGAGTTGGCCGCATTGACGATCGCGTCGACCTCCGCGTCCGTGATGTCGCCGAGCTGGACCGAAATGGTAGTGGTCCCGAGCTTGGCCTTCATCGCCCGCCCCCCGCGGCGCCGCCCGCCGGCGGTGTGTCCCGCTCCTCGCGGGCTTTTACCGTCTCCCAGGTTCGGTCCAGCTCCTCCAGGGATGCGTTGTCCAACGTCCGGCCCGCGGCGCTCATCTCGGACTCCACCTCTTTGAAGCGACGGGTGAACTTCTCGGCGGCCCTGCGCAAGCTGTCCTCGGCGTCCACTCCGAGGAGGCGAGCCACGTTCACGACGGAGAAGAGGAGGTCGCCCAGCTCTTCGCGCACGCGCTCCGCTTCGCCTGCGCTCGCGGCCTGATCGAGCTCGGCCATCTCCTCGCCGACCTTCGCCCATGCCTCCCGCCACGTCGGCCAATCGAATCCCACGCGGCCGGCCTTGACCTGCAGGCGCTGGGCCCGGAGCAGCGCGGGGAGGGAAGCGGGCACTCCATCGAGGGCCGATCGGGCCTTGCCCTCGCCGCGCTTGATCCGTTCCCACTGGGACAGCGCCTCGGCGGCGTCGGCGACCTGACCGCCCGCGAAGACGTGGGGATGCCGGCGGATCATCTTCTCGTTGAGGCGCGTGAGCAGGTCGGCCATCGTGAACTCGCCGGTCTCGCGGGCGAGCTGGGCGTGGAAGACGACTTGGAAGAGGACGTCGCCCAGCTCCTCCTGGATGTGCTCGCTCGAGCCGCCGTCGAGGGCCTCGAGGGCCTCGTAGGCTTCCTCGATCAGATATGGCTTGAGGGTGGCCCGCGTCTGCTCCCGGTCCCAGGGGCAACCGCCTTCCGATCTCAGGCGGGACATGATGGAGAGCAACGAGTCGAAGAGAGTGCCGGCGGAGTCAGGCATGGGGAGTCCTGGAAGCGCACCGTCATTATACACAGACCGCCCCGCCGCGTCCTTGAAGGCGAGGGGACCGCGTGCTAGCCTCGACCGCGTTCGCGGAGGCTCTCGGGGCGACGAGGAGCTCGGGAGGACGGTCATGGCGGAGGAGGAAAGCTTCAAGATCACCGACCGGCGGCATCGTGACGCCCCCGCCGATCCCCTGCCGCCGCCTCGGGCCGAGCCCGCCCCGCCGCCATCGCCTCCGCGCGCGGCGAGTGCGCCCCTGCCGCCCGAGGGCCGCGACTTGACGGGACCCGATCTCGCGAGCCTCTTCGTGATGTTCGCGAGCTCGGCCATGATCGCGCTGGGCGAAGCCCCAGATCCGATGAGCGGCGAGCGATCCATCGATCTCACCCAGGCGCGAGAGGCCGTCGACATCCTGCTGCTGCTGCGCGAGAAGACCGAGGGCAACCGCTCGGAGCAGGAGAATCACCTGCTCGAGGAGATCCTCTACGACCTGCAGATGCGCTTCGTTCGCGCGACGAAGGGCGGGAGCGGTTAGCCCCTACTGGGTGCGGATGATCGCCCGCCGCTCGTCGATCTGCACCGAATCGACGACGGCGGGGATTTGAAAGCGCAGCAGCCTCGAGCCGGTCTGCCCCAGCATGAGCCAGAGCAGCCATCTGCCGACCGGCTGCCTGCCGAGGGCGAACTCCGTCACGTCCAGGCGCGCGTAAGTGCGCCCGGTCTTGGAGCGCGGATGCTCGACGACGAAGCGTCCCCGGACAGTAACCCACACCGGCTGATCGAGCTTCTCGGCGGGCAGGTAACGCATGAACTGCGGGAAGGGCGGCCCCTGCAGAAGATGGCGCAGGACGGTCTGGCCCTTCACCTCGAGCTGGCCGCCGGCGAAGCGGACGACCAGGGGGCTGAAAGGCAGACCGGCCGCTTCCTCGAGGTGGTTGGCGAGGAACGCGTTGACCTCGGCCTCGCTCAGAACGACAGGATCGGTACGCGTGGACCGGCCCGATTCCCGGAGGACCAGCTCGTAGAGCTTGCGCTGGGCCGAGAAGCCATCGCTGCGTGTAAAGCGCGAGGGCTGGACATCGGGAGCCGTGGCCATGTTTCCCGAGAGGAAGAAGAAGCCGGCCGCCGCGACCACGACCACGAGGATGGCCACGATGAAGACCAGGCAGCCGAAACACCCGAAGCGCATCGGCACACCATAGCACCCCCGGACCGCTAGCCGATCAAAGTTCCACGCCTTTTCCAGGGGTTACCAGAATCTATAGGCTCTACTTGACAGATTAACACTCATCGAATATAAGTTAGACAGACTTAGATATAGCCCCGGTGGCCGAGATCCAGGCGCCGGGGTCTGGTCAACAGCTATCAAAGGAGGAGCGGCAATGACCGTCGTGCGTTGGCGTCCGGTGAATCAGAGCGTGGCGCGGTGGGATCCCTTCCGGGAGGTTGGGGACCTACAGTCCGAGATGAATCGCGTGTTCGACGGCTTCTTCGGTGGATCGGTCGCAGGACTCGATCGAGTCTGGGCTCCCGCGGTCGACATGTTCGAGACCAAGGATGACCTGATGGTGCGCGCGGAGCTGCCCGGGATGAACGAAAAGGATGTGGAGCTCTCCATCACGGGTGATGTCCTGAGTCTCAGGGGCGAGCGCGGCGCGGCCGCGGACGGCCAGGAGAGCGTCCACCGCAGCGAGCGCTGGTACGGCAAGTTCGAGCGCAGCTTGACCCTCCCGATTCCGATCCAGGCCGACAAGGTGAAGGCGACGTATCGGGACGGTGTGCTCACGATCCAGCTACCCAAGGCTGAAGAGGTCAAGCCACGGACGATTAAGATCGACATGGCCTGATCTGACAGCAACCGGAGGAGGGGGACTCGAGCGTCCCTCTCCTCCGCTGGCATAGACGCAAAGCTCGACCAAGACACATACAGAAGAGGAGATGGACAACATGGCGAAGGTGATCGGCATCGATCTGGGGACGACGAACTCGGTCGTGGCCGTCGTGGAGGGCGGAGATCCCACCGTCATTCCCAATCAGGAAGGAAGCCGACTGACCCCGTCGGTGGCGGCCTTCACGAAGGAGGGAGAGACCCTCGTCGGGCAGGTGGCCAAGCGGCAGGCTATCACCAACCCCGACAACACCGTCTTCTCTATCAAGCGCTTCATGGGGAGGCGCTACGACGAGGTCCTGCAGGAGATCAAGCTCGTGCCCTACAAGGTCGTCAAGGCCGGTAGCGGCGACGCGCGGGTCGAGGTCCGGGGCAAGGTCTACTCGCCGCAGGAGATCTCGGCGCTGATCCTCCGGAAGCTCAAGGAGGCCGCGGAGGCATATCTGGGCGAGAAGGTGACCCAGGCCGTGATCACGGTGCCGGCGTACTTCAACGACAGCCAGCGCCAGGCTACCAAAGAGGCGGGCACCATCGCCGGCCTCGAGGTCCTGCGCATCGTCAACGAGCCCACCGCGGCGGCCCTCGCCTACGGGCTCGACAAGAAGAAGGACGAGACGATCGCGGTGTACGACCTCGGCGGCGGAACCTTCGACATCTCGATTCTCGAGATTGGCGAGGGCGTGGTCGAGGTGAAGGCGACCAACGGCGACACGCATCTCGGTGGTGACGACTTCGACCAGCGAGTGATGGACTGGATCGCCGACGAGTTCAAGCGCGAGAACGGCATCGACCTGCGGAAGGACCGGATGGCGCTCCAGCGGCTGAAGGAGGCCGCCGAGAAGGCCAAGTGCGAGCTGTCGACCACGGTGCAGACGGAGATCAACCTGCCGTTCATCACCGCGGATGCGACGGGCCCCAAGCACCTTGTGCTCGCCCTCACCCGGGCCAAGCTCGAGTCGCTGGTGGCGGACCTCATCGAACGCAGCATGGTCCCCTGCCGGGAAGCGATGCGCCAGGCCGGCGTGTCGAACGCCGACATCGACGAGGTCATCCTGGTCGGTGGCCAGACGCGGATGCCGAAGGTGCAGGACGAGGTGAAGAAGCTCTTCGGGAAGGAGCCCAATAAGACCGTCAACCCCGACGAGGTGGTGGCGGTGGGCGCGGCGGTGCAGGCGGCGGTTCTCACCGGCGAGGTGAAGGATCTGCTCTTGCTGGACGTGACGCCGCTCTCGCTCGGTATCGAGACGCTCGGCGGGGTGATGACGCGCCTGATCGAGGCGAACACCACGATTCCGACCAAGAAGAGCGAGGTGTTCACGACGGCTTCCGACAGCCAGCCGTCGGTCGAGGTGCACGTGGTGCAGGGAGAGCGGCCGCTCGCGCGGGACAACCGTACGCTGGGCCGGTTTCACCTGGACGGGCTTCCGCCGGCGCCGCGAGGCGTCCCGCAGATCGAGGTGACGTTCGACATCGACGCCAACGGCATCGTGAATGTGTCCGCGAAGGACAAGGCCACGGGCAAGCAGCAGAACATCACGATCACGGCGTCGTCGACCCTGACCAAGGATGACATCGAGCGGATGAAGCGCGAGGCGGAGGCCAATGCGGTCGAGGATGCCAAGCGCCGCGAGGAGATCGAGGTCCGGAATCACGCGGACTCGCTGGTCTACTCCACTGAGCGAACCCTCCGTGAGCACGGCGACAAGGTGTCGGCTGAGGAGAAGGCCGCCGTCGAAGCGGCGCTCACCGATGCGCGCGAGGCGTTGAAGGGCAGCGATCTCGACCGGATCAAGCAGACGCAGGACGCGCTGACCAAGGCTTCCCACAAGCTGGCCGAAGCGATGTACCGCGCCCAGGCGGCGGGTGCCGCGGCGCCCGGCGCGGAGGGCCCCACCGGGCCCGGCGAAGCCGGCGCCACCGCCGACCAGTCGAAGGGTGACGTGATCGACGCTGAGTTCAAAGACCTCGGCGGCGAGACCAACAAGAAGTAAGAGGAACCAAGCGCTAGGGGCTATCCGCCTCCCGGGGCGGGTAGCCCCTGGCTGAGACGACGCTATGGCCAGGGACTTCTACGCAGTGCTGGGCATCGGGTCGGCCGCCACCGCGGTGCAGATCCGACGTGCCTACCAGCGGCTGGCGCGACGCTACTCGCCCGACGTGAATCTGTGGGACCGCGAGGCGCAGGCCCTGTTCGAGGAGATCCAGGCGGCCTACCGGGTCCTGGGCGATCCGTCGGCGCGAGTGCTCTACGACCATCAGGGCCGCGCGGCCGATCGTCCGGCCGCGGATTCCGGCCCTCGCCGCGCCGGGCGCCGCCGCGGTGACGATCTCCACACGCCGGTCGAGCTGACCTTCGAGCAGGCCGCGGCGGGTCTCACCGCAGAGCTGGTCGTGGAGCGCCTGTCGGCCTGTCAGGCTTGCGCCGCTCGCGGCACCCAGCCCGGCGCCGAGCCAGTCCGATGCGCGCACTGCGACGGGAACGGCACCGTCTGGACGGAAGGCACGCCGCGGCCGACCGAGTGTCCGGCCTGCGAGGGCGAGGGCGAGCGTGTGACCGCGCCGTGCTCGGCGTGCCGCGGCCGCGGCGTCGCTCCCCTGCGCACCAACCTCCGCGTGGCGATTCCAGCGGGCATGGACACGGGTTCGCAGATCCGCCTGTCCGGCGAGGGCCATGCCGGGCCGTTCGGTGGCCCGCGCGGGGACCTCGTCGTGATCACACGCGTGCACGAGGATCCCGTGTTCACGCGCAAGGGCGACAACCTCCACGCGGAGGTGTCCGTGACGATCGTCGAGGCGATGCTGGGGGCGCGGATCCCGGTCCGGGCGCTGGGCGGGGACGTTGACCTGGTGCTGCCGCCTGGGACGCAGAGCGGCCAGGTCCTCAGGATCCGCGGGCGCGGCATGCCGCGTCTGGCGTCGGAGGGTCGGGGCGATCTCTACGTGACCGTGGCGGTCGAGATACCGCGTGGCCTGGATGCCAGGACGCAGGAGCTCGTGCGCGACCTCGGGCGTCTCTTGCCGGGGCCCGCGACATCCGAGAGAAGGACGGCCCGCGCATGACCGACAACAAGACGAAGCCGCTCTACATGATCGGGGTGGTGGGCGAGATGCTGAAGCTGCATCCGCAGACGCTCCGGATGTACGAGAAGAAGGGTCTCATCCGCCCGAGCCGGACGGAGGGGAAGACGCGGATGTACTCCGCGGAGGACGTCGAGGAGATCGCGCGCCTGGTCCGGTTGACCCGCGACCTCGGGGTGAATCTGGCCGGCGTCGAGATCATCCTAAAGATGAGGCGTCGGATGCTGGACATGCAGGCTCAGATGGAGGAGCTCCTCGGCTACGTGCGGGACGACGTGGCCCAGAAGCCCGACTCCCCGAGCCGAGGGACCGGCGAGGCGCTCGTACGCGCCGCGTCCCGGCAGCTCTCGCCCGTCGAGATGTTCTGAGAGAAAGGACAACGCAACCATGGCGAGCCAGATCGAGAACAAGGAGTTCCCGGGTGGCGGACTGCGCGCCGACGGCGGCGTGACCGTGCCCGAGGTGCTGTCGATTCTGCCGCTTCGAGATACCGTGCTGTTCCCGCAGGCGATACTCCCTCTGGCGGCAGGCCGTGAGGCGTCCGTGCGTCTGATCGACGACGCAGTCCGCAACGGACGCCTCATCGGTGTGTTCGGGCAGCGCGACCCCTCCCAGGAGGACCCGCAGGAGGCGGACCTCCACCGCGTGGGGACGCTCGCGACCATTCACAAGATGGCGAAGCAGCCGGACGGGACTGTCCGGGTGGTGGTGCAGGGGCTCGCGCGCGTCCACATCGTCGAGATGACGCAGCGCCGCCCGTTCCTCCAGGCCCGGGTCGAGCAGGTGGCCGACGTCGCACCAGCCGCCGGCGACCTCGAGACCGAGGCGCTCGAGCGCAATGCCACCACGCTATTCCACCAGGTGGTAGAGCTCTCGCCGTTCCTGCCCGACGAGCTGGCCGGCGTGGTGCACAACGTGATGGGGGCAGGGGCGATCGCGGACGCCATCGCGGCGTCGCTGCCTTCGCTCAAGACCCAGCTCAAGCAGGAGCTGCTCGAGACGGAGTCGGTCAAGGTGCGGCTCGCACGGCTAGTCGCCGCTCTCACCAAGGAAGTGGAAGTGCTCGAGCTCGGCTCCAAGATCCAGTCGCAGGTGGAGTCCGAGGTGGGCAAGGGGCAGCGCGAATACTACCTGCGCGAGCAGCTCAAGGCCATCCAGAAGGAGCTCGGCGAGAGCGACGAGCGGGGCCAGGAGTCCGCCGACCTCCGCGCGAAGATCGAGGCGGCGGGCATGTCGGAGGAGGCCAAGCGCGAGGCCCTGCGCGAGCTAGACCGGCTCGCCAAGATGCCGCCGGCGGCTGCCGAGTACACCGTGGCGCGCACGTACCTGGAGTGGCTCATCGCGCTGCCGTGGGCCAAGCAGACCGAGGACAATCTGGACCTCGCCAAGGCGCGGGAGATCCTCGACGCCGATCACTGGGGCCTACGCAAGGTGAAGGACCGCATTCTCGAGTACCTCGCGGTGAAGAGCATGCGGCCGGCGGGCAAGGACCCGATCCTCTGCTTCGTGGGCCCTCCGGGCGTGGGCAAGACCTCGCTCGGCAAGTCCATCGCGCGGGCGCTCGGGCGGAAGTTCCACCGCATCTCTCTGGGCGGCATGCGGGACGAGGCGGAGATCCGCGGTCACCGGCGCACCTACATCGGCGCCCTGCCCGGCCAGATCATCCAGGGACTCCGCCGAGCGGAGTCGAAGAACCCCGTGTTCATGCTGGACGAGATCGACAAGCTCGGCATGGACTTCCGTGGTGACCCCGCGGCGGCGCTCCTCGAGGTGCTCGACCCCGAGCAGAACTCGGCGTTCCGGGATCACTACATCGACGTGCCGTTCGATCTGTCGCGGGCGCTCTTCATCACGACCGCGAACGTGCTCGACACCGTGCCCGCGCCCCTGCGGGACCGGATGGAGATCATCGAGCTGGCCGGCTACACCGAGGAGGAGAAGGTGCACATCGCGAATCAGCACCTGATCCCCAAGCAGGCGGCCGATCACGGGCTGACCTTGGGTGGGGATCTGCGCTGGACGGATGCGGCGCTCTGCCATCTCGCGCGCGGCTACACGCGCGAGGCCGGGCTCCGCAGCCTCGAACGCGAGATTGCGGCGATTTCCCGGAAGATCGCGAAGCGCCGGGTCGAGGGCGCGCGCGAGACCGTTGAGGTAACGCCGGCCCTGGTGAGCGAGCTGCTCGGAGCGCCGCGCTTCGTGCCGGAGGAGCTCGAGGAGCGGACGCGTGTGCCCGGCGTGGCGGTGGGGCTGGCGTGGACGCCGGCGGGCGGCGACATCCTGTTCGTCGAGGCTACCCGGATGAAGGGGGCGAAGACGCTCTCCCTCACGGGCCAGCTCGGTGACGTCATGAAGGAGTCCGTGCAGACTGCGCTTTCGTGGGTCCGCTCGCACGCGGGGGAGCTCGGGGTGCGTCCAGACTTCTGGGAACATTCCGACATCCACGTGCACGTGCCCGCGGGCGCGATTCCGAAGGACGGCCCGTCCGCCGGCGTGACCATGGTGACGGCACTGGTCTCCCTCCTGAGCCGGCGGCCTGTCAAGGCCGAGCTCGCCATGACCGGCGAGGTCACGCTCTCGGGGCGGGTGCTGCCCGTGGGCGGCATCAAGGAGAAGGTGCTGGCAGCCCGGCGTGCGGGGGTGAAGACCGTGATACTGCCGAGCCGGAACGAGAAGAATCTCCTCGAGGACGTGCCGGCCGAGGCCCGCGACGGCATGACTTTCCACCTGGTGGAGTCGGTGGAGCAGGTGCTCCCGCTGGCCCTGGAGGAGTTCCCCCAGGCCAGCGCGCCTGTCTTGAGCGAGCTCGTCGGATCGAGCAACTGAGGCCCTTGCCGTCCCGGGTCGGGGGGATCCCGCGTCGGGCGTGACACAACCGTCCCGGCCGTCACGTAAGTGGCGGTCGGGATTTCGCTTTCCGGCGAGCCTTGCCCTAGTCGCCGCCCGCCGCTTATCCTCGAAGTATCGTGTACAAGGCCACTTTCGCGGGTGTTCTCTTGCTCGCTGCGACCGGGGCGCCGGTCGAGGGCCACGCCGCGTCCTTTCGCCTGACCGACGACGAGGGCGTGACCCACTTCACCAATGCGCCGACCGACCCTCGCTATCGGTCGATGCCGGGGATGTCGGGCACGGGTGCCGGCTGGCTCCGTCTGCCCCCCAGCGTCCAGGCGCGCTTCACGGAGGAGATCAAGGCCATCGCCGCCCGGCATGGAGTGAGCGCCAGCCTGGTGGAATCACTGATTCGGGTGGAGTCGGCCTTCAATCCGAGCGCGATCTCGCCCAAGGGTGCCCAGGGCCTCATGCAGCTCATGCCCCAGACCGCCTCGTCGCTCGGAGTCCGGAACGCCTTCGACCCCAAGCAGAACATCGAGGGCGGTGTGCGCCACCTGCGCTACCTGATCGACCGATACCCCGGCAACCTTCAGCTGGCCGTTGCCGCCTACAACGCAGGCGAAGGCGCCGTGGATCGCTATCGGGGAATCCCGCCCTATGCGGAGACCCAGGAGTACGTCCGCCGGGTGTTGCAGCTGAGCGGCGGGGGCGGTGGACAGGTGATCTACCGCATCGAGGATTCGGCCTCCGGCACCGTGACGTACACGAACGTGCCGCCGACCCGCACCTTCCGCGTCCGCTGACCCCCTAATCGTCCCGTCTCAGCTCGCCCGCCGATCCAGCGTCCGGTACTGCACCGCCTCCGACACGTGCTCCGCCGTGATCTCCTCGCTGCCCTCGAGATCCGCGATCGTACGCGCCACGCGCACGATGCGGTGATAGGCGCGGGCTGAGAGCCCGAGGCAGGCGACGGCGCGCGCCAGCAAGCGCGCGGCATCCGGCGGCAGCGCGCACCAGCGTCGGAGCAGGCGCGCCCCGATCCGTGTGTTCACCCGGATGCCCGTGCCCTCGAAGCGGGCGGCCTGGCGGGCCCGCGCCGCCATCACCCGCGCGCGGATGCTCGCTGAGCATTCGCCCGATGGCTCCCCAGTCAAATCAGCGATGTCCACCGCGGGCAGCTCGAGGTGGAGGTCGATGCGGTCCAGGAGAGGGCCGGACAGGCGCCCCATGTAGTGCTCGCGCTCGGCCGGCGTGCACACGCATTGCTCCATGGACCGGCAGGCGCGGCGGCAGGGATTGGCGGCCGCGACGAGCTGGAAGCGAGCGGGGAACGCGGCGCTGCCGGCAGCGCGCGTGATCGTGACTTCGCCCTCTTCCAGAGGCTGGCGCAGGGACTCGAGCGCCCGCCGCGAGAATTCTGGGATCTCGTCGAGGAAGAGCACGCCGAGGTGGGCCAGGCTGACCTCGCCGGGATGGAGCCGGCCGCCGCCACCGATCAGCGCCGTCTCCGAGACCGTGTGGTGGGGCGCGCGGAACGGCCGCGCGCTCACGAGCCCGCGTCCCGAGGGCAGGAGCCCCGCCGCGCTCCAGATCGCGGACACTTCGATGGCCTCCTCGAGTGACGGTGGCGGCAGGATGGTGGGCAACCGACGCGAGAGCATGGTCTTCCCCGCGCCGGGCGGCCCGAGCATCAGCACGTTGTGCGCGCCGGCGGCTGCAACCTCGAGCGCCCGCTTGGCGTGCGCCTGACCGCGCACCTCGGCGAAGTCGATCCCGTCCGGCAGCTCGCCGGGCGCTACGAGCGATGGCGCAGCCTCGGGGATCGCCCGTTCGCCCTGCAGGTACTCGATGGTCTGACGGAGCGTGGCCAGGGGGATCACCTTGAGGCCCGCGATGGCCGCGCTCTCCGCGGCATTGGCCTCGGGCACGAGGAGGCGCGAGACGCCGTCGCGCCGGCACTGCAGCGCCATCGGCAGCGCACCGCGCACCGGGCAGACGGCGCCGTCCAGGGAGAGCTCGCCTACCACCGCGAAGCCCTCGACCTGCTCGGGCTTCAGTGGGCCCTCGGCGGCGAGGATGCCTAGCGCCATCGGCAGGTCGAACGCCGGGCCCTCCTTGCGGATGTCCGCGGGCGCCAGGCCCACCGTGATGCGCTCGATGGGAAAGTTGTAGCCGGAGTTCTTGATGGCGGCGCGGATCCGGTCGCGGCTCTCGCGCACGCTCGAGTCGGGGAGGCCGACCGTCGCGAAGCTGGGCAGGCCGTTCACCACGTCGACCTCGACCCAGACGCCGACGGCATGGATGCCGTGGAGCCCGACGGAGCGCACGCGCGCGATCACGCGCCGAGTGTGGGCGGGCGCGCCCGGACGGTCAATGCGTCGAAACGGATACAGCCCGCGGGGCGGCGAGCTCAGCTATTCAGGCGCCGCTTCAGGAACCCCAGCAGGCCCTGGGGCATGAAGATCATCATCGCGGTGAAGATGATGCCCACGGGGATGAGGTAATACTCCGTGAAGTAGCGAGAGAAGCCCTCGCGCAGGAGAAGAAAGAAGGCGGCCCCCGCAACGGGGCCGACCAGGGTCCCCATGCCGCCCATCACGTTGAAGATCACGACCTCGCCGGACACCGTGAAGAACACGAAGTCGGGCGCGGCGAACTTGTTCTGGAGCGCGTAGAGGACGCCGGCCAGGCCCGCAAAGAGGCCGGAGAGCATCACCGCCACGATCTTGTAGCGCTCCACGGCGTAGCCGATGGCGCGGGTCCGGGGCTCGTTCTCCTTGATCGACTGCAGCACCTTGCCGAAGGGAGACTGGGTGATGCGCCGGAGCACGAGGAACGAGATCGTGACCACGGCGAGCACGAACCAGTGCAGCGTGGTCGCGGTGAAGGGCAGGGAGCCCAGGCCGAGGAAGCTCAACGCGGGCTGCCGGAAGGTGAGGCCGTTCTCTCCGCCCGTCACTTCGGTCCACGTGAAGATGATGACGTAGAAGATCTGGGAGAACACCAGCGTGGTGATCGAGAAGTAGATTTCACGCAAGCGCGTGGCGAAGAAGGCCACGAAGGCGGCGACGCCCGCTGCCGCGGCCAGGCCGTAGAGGAGCGTGATCCAGAGATTTGGCGGCTTCGTGGTGAGGAGCGCCGCCGCCGCGCCGTACATGCCCAGGCCGAAGAACGCCGAGTGGCCGAAGGACACCATGCCGGTGTAGCCGATGAGGATGTCGGACGACATGGCGAGGAGGCCCCAGATCAGGATCTCGGTGGCGAAGCGCGCCCAGAAGGGCGGCAGCACGAGCGGCGCCATGAAGAGCAGGCCAACCGCGATCACGAAGCCGGCCCAGTAGGCGAGATCCGGCCGGCGGTTCATTTGGGTGTCGGCACGAAGAGCCCGGTCGGACGCACGAGGAGCGTGAGGATCAGCGCCACGAACGACACGATCACCGCCTGGGCGGGCGATACCACCAGCGAAGCGTAGGCTTCGAGGAGGCTGATGAAGATGGCGGCGAGGATGGAGCCGCCGAGATTGCCCATGCCCCCGACCACCACGACGATGAACGCCCGTAGGGTGAAGTCGAAGCCCATGTTCTGGGTGACGCCGCCCAGCGGCCCGAACAGCACACCGCTGGCCGCCGCCATCGCGGCGCCGATGGCGAACACGCCGGTATGTACGAGCGGAACCGGAATCCCCATCGCCGCCGCCATGACCCGGTCCTGCGTCGTGGCCCGGATCCAGATGCCGTACTTCCCGTACTTGAGGAAGAGGTAGAGCGCCCCGATGATGGCGCCGGACAGGAGCGCGGTCAGGATGCGGTACCAGGGGTATTGCAGATAGAAGAGCGGGAACTGCCCCGACACCGGCTCCACGATCTGGCGCGCCGACGGCCCCCACTGCCAGATCGCGTATTTCTGAAGCACGAGCGAGATACCGAACGTCGCGAGGATCGTGGTGAGGGGATCGCGCCCGATGAGCGGCCGCAGCGTCGTCACCTGGAGCAGCGCGCCGAACACCGCGATGGTCACCGCCGCGATGAGCAGGCCCAGCCAGAAGTTGCCGGTGGTCGCCACCGTGGTCGCGCCCACGAACGCGCCCAGCATCACGAGGTCGCCGTGGGCGAAGTTTACGACGTCCATGATCCCGAAGATCAGCGTGAGGCCGGAGGCCACCAGGGCCAGCACCATGCCGTTCACGAGGCCGGTGACGGTCTGGATCAGGATCTGGTCGAGGGGAATGGCCACGGGCTACACCCCCAGGTATTGCCGGATCACGGCGTGGTTGGCCCGCAGCTCAGCGGACGATGCATGGTGCTGCACCGCCCCCTTTTCCATGATGTAGCAGCGGGTGGTGGCTTCGAGGGTGAGGGGGACGTTCTGCTCGACGAGGAGGATGGCCACGCCGTCGCCGCCCAGGCGGTGCACGATGTCCTTGATCTGCGAGACCATCCGCGGCATGAGCCCTTCCGTGGGCTCGTCGAGCAGGATGATCTTGGGCTCGAGCATCATGGCCCGGGCGATCGCCAGCATCTGCTGTTCACCGCCGGAGAGCGTGCCCGCCGCCTGGGCGCGCCGCTCGGCGAGCACGGGGAAGTAGGCATAGACCTTCTCGAGCAGCGCCTGCTTGCGCGGCTCGGTGACGCCCGGCCGGTCGAGCCCGGTGCGAAGGTTCTCCAGCACCGTGAGCAGGCGAAACACCCGCCGGTCCTCAGGCACCCACGCAATCCCCATGTGGGCGAGCTTGTAGGGCGGCAGTCCCGCCACGTCCTTGTCCTCGAAGACCACGCGGCCGGCGGCGGGACGCACGATGCCGGCGATGGTCTTCATGGTCGTGCTCTTGCCCACGCCGTTCCGGCCGAGCAGGCCCACCACCTCCCCCGCCTGCACCTCGAGGGAGACGCCGTGCAGGATGTGGCTCTTGCCGTAGTAGGTCTGGATGTCCTCGAGACGGAGCAGCATCAGCTCTTGAGGTAGACCTCTTGCACCCGCGGGTTGTCCTGGATCTGAGCCGGCGTGCCCTCGGCGAGCACCTCGCCGTAGTGCAGCACGGTGATGGCGCCGGCCAGGCCCATGACGACCTCCATATCGTGCTCCACGATCACGATCGTGAGGTCGTGAGCGATGCGGCGGATCAACTCCACGCTCGATTCAGTTTCCGCCACGCTCATGCCCGCGGTGGGCTCGTCGAGGCAGAGAAGCTTGGGCTCGGTGGCGAGCGCGATGGCGATCTCGAGCGTGCGCTGCTCGCCGTGCGAGAGATTGGCGGCGAGCTCTTCGGCCTTGGCGTCCAGCCCCACGTCACGTAGCACCGCGTGCGAGCGCTCCATGAGGTCAGCGAAGGACCGATGGTGGCGCAGCAGATTCCAGCCGTGGTGGCGCGACTGGGCGGCGATGCGGACGTTCTCGAGTACGGTGGCCCCAGGCAGGATGTTGGTGATCTGGTAGGAGCGGGCGATGCCGCGCCGCGAGATGAGGTTCGGGGGCAGGCCCGCCACGTCGTCGCCGTCGAGCAGCACGCAGCCCGAGGAGGGACGGAGAACCCCGGTGATGCAGTTGAAGAATGTGCTCTTGCCGGCGCCGTTGGGGCCGATGATGGCGCGGATCTGTCCCCGCGGCACCGCGATGCTCACGTTGTTGACGGCCACCAGGCCGCCGAAGCGCATGGTGAGCCCCTCGGTGCGGAGGAGGAGCGAGGAAGCAGACGCCCCCCGGCCGTCACCGGCCGGAGGGCGCAGGGTCGAGGAACTGCCGTCCGCCACTAGGCGAACTTGCAGGCGACCGGGACGATCGTTTTCTCCTTGGGAACCACGTCGAGGATCTTGTACTTGCCGCCGCGCACCTCGAAGACGAATTCACGCAGGAAGGCCTGGTGATCCTCCTTCCGCAGGAGCTTGTCGCCCTGCGGGAAGTCGTCCCCTTCCTTCATCTCCAGCCCTTCGAGGGCCTCGATGAGCTTCATCGAGTCCCCGCGGTCGCGGAAGCCCGACTTCTGCATGCCGACCTTGAGCGCGTTGACACCTTCGTAGTTGGACTGCACGTAACGGTCGGGGAGAGGTCCGCTCGGATCAATGGCCTTGAGGCGGGCGGTGGAGTCCTCGAGGAAGCGCTTGTGGTGCGGCGTGTTGAGCACGCCCTCGAGCAGCGGGAGGTAGCGATCGATGCCCACGAAGCCGTCGGCCTTCGCGCCCATCGCCGGCATGCTGACCGACACCACGATGGCGCCGTCGCCCGCGATCTTGTACTTCTTGCTCAGCCCGAGGTCGAAGCTCTGGTTGACAAAGGCGATTCCCTGGGGCCCGAAGAAGATGCCGAAGAGCCCGTCGAAGTTGCCGCTGATTTTGGACAGGAACGAGGTCATGTCCGCGGTGCCGAGGGGGACGCCGGTGGTGCCTTCCACCTCACCGCCGTTCTTCTTGATCTCCGCCGCGAAGGCATCCTTGGTGGACTGCCCCCACGCGTAGTCGGCGTAGGCGATGTGCCACTTCTTCCCCATCTTGTTCACCATGTACGGCGCCGCCGCCACCGCCTGCGCCGGCGCGAAGTCGAACGGCCGGAACGTGAACCGGCTGCACTTGCTCTGGGTGATGGTGGTGTCCAGGCAGACCGTGATCATGTTGACCAGCTTGTGCTCCTCGTACACGGGCATGCAGGCCAGGCACACGTTGGAGAGGTACCCGCCGGCATGGGCGTCGATCTTGTCGTCGACGACCAGCTTCTCGGCCTTGCGGCGGCCGACGTCGGGCTTGGACTCGTAGTCGGCGATGAGCAGCTCGACGGGGCGGCCGTTGATGCCGCCGCCCTTGTTGATGCGGTCCACCGCCATCTGCACGCCGACCAGGGCGGTCTTGCCGCCGGCGGCGGCGGTGCCGGACAGGGGCTGCAGCGTGCCGAGCTTCAAGGGCTTGGCCTGCCCGAAGGCGGCCCGCCAGGGGGCGGGCACGAGTATCGACGCGCCGAGCGCGCCGGCGGCGGCCGCGCCG
>DASTYT010000139.1 GCA_035764725.1 Candidatus Methylomirabilota bacterium
GCCGACTTTAGGAGCGCGATGTCGGTCCCCATGCTGCGGGCCGAGACGCCGATCGGCGCGATCACCGTCACGCGGGCCGAGCCCGGGCCCTTCCCCGACAAGCAGCTCGCTCTGCTGCAGACCTTCGCCGCCCAGGCGGTGATCGCGATCGAGAACGTGCGCCTCTTCAACGAACTGCAGGTCGCCAATCGCCAGCTCGCGGCCGCGAGCCAGCACAAGAGCGAATTCCTGGCGAACATGTCCCACGAGCTGCGCACGCCCATGAACGCGATCCTCGGGTTCTCGGAAGTGCTCTCGGAGCGCATGTTCGGCGAGCTCAACGCAAAGCAGGAGGAGTACCTCAAGGACATCCATGCATCCGGCCAGCACCTCTTGTCGCTGATCAACGACATTCTCGATCTCTCGAAGGTCGAGGCGGGCCGCATGGAGCTCGAGCTCACCGACTTCGACTTGCCCACGGCCCTCGAGCATGCCGTGATGCTGGTGCGTGAGCGGGCGGGGCGGCGGGGGATCGCCCTGGACACCACGCTGGATGGGAACCTGGGTCAAGTGCGCGCCGATGAGCGCAAGGTCCGCCAGGTGGCGTTGAATCTCCTCTCGAACGCGATCAAGTTCACGCCGGAAGGCGGCCGCATCGGCGTCACGGCCGTGCCCAGGGACGCAAGCGTCGAGGTCTCGGTCAGCGACACCGGCATCGGCATCGCGCCGGAGGATCAAGAGAAGGTCTTCGAGGAATTCCGTCAGGTCGGGACGGCGGACAAGAAGGCGGAGGGTACCGGGCTGGGGCTGGCCCTCTCCCGCATGGCGGGCGTATCTGGGTCACGAGCGAGACCGGACGCGGCTCGACCTTCACGTTCACCCTGCCAGTGCGCCGCGAGGGCTGAGCGGTCAGCGGGGTCGCGACGCGGCGGCGAGGGCCAGCCTCACGCTCCTCCCATATATGGCTCGAGGGCCGCCCGCACCCTGGCCCGGGCCCGGTGCAGCAGCACCCGCCCATTGGTCTCCCGAATACCCAGCGCATGGCACACCTCCTCGGTCGAGCAGCCCTCGACGTCCCGAAGGGTCAACACGATCCGCTGATTCGTCGGGAGCGCGTCGATCGCCTTCTGGAGCCGTTCGCGCGCCTCCCGAGAGAGGAGTCGACCCTCCGGGGAGGTTCCGAGGTCGCGAGGAGGAGTTGCCCATTGGCGGGGCGCGGTCGGGTGGTCCGCACGGAGGAAGCGCTCCGGGCTGACTGCGGCCTTGGGCCCACCGACGCCATTGACACCGATGCCGGAGAATGGCACCGTTCGCCCTTCGCGTAGCGCACGTGTCTTGGCATGGTTGATGAGGATGCGAACGATCCAGGTCTTGAGTGACGAGCGGCCCTCGAAGGCGCAGATGCCCTCCATCACCGCCACCCAAGTTTCCTGCACCACCTCATCCGCGACGGCGCGATTCGAGACGTAGCGGCAAGCCATGCGGCGGAGGCTCGCGTGGTAGTGGTCGACGAGGCGGTCGAACGCGTCCTCATCACGGTGGCGCAGCGCCTCGATCAGGCTGTACTCGGCGTACGCAGCAGTGCTTCCGGCTCCGCAGGCGCTCCCTCCACTGCTCATCCTGGCCCCCGACGTAACGAACCGGCCCACCCGCGAGACCAAAGCACCGTGAAGCGGGATCGAGACTCCACTGGATCCGGGATCAAAGATACTCCGGAGAAAGGATGGCGCAGCATGCAGATCGTCGTGATTGGCGGTACCGGACTCGTCGGATCAAAGCTCGTAACAAAGCTGCGTGAGCAAAAACATGAGGCCGTCGCGGCGTCCCCGAATTCAGGGGTCAACACCCTGACCGGCGAAGGACTTGCCGACGTGCTAAAGGGGGCCCAGGTCGTCGTCGACGTCTCGAATTCCCCGTCCTTCGAGGAAACGGCCGCGACGGCGTTCTTCAAGACGTCCAATCGGAACCTCCTCGCCGCCGAGGCCACCGCAGGCGTGCGACATCACGTCGCACTGTCGGTGGTTGGAACGGACCGTCTCTCCAAGCTCGGCGGCATGGGAGGCTACTTCCGAGCGAAGCTCGCTCAGGAGAAGCTCATCGAGGCCTCCTCGATCCCCTACTCGATCGTCCACGCGACGCAGTTCTTCGAGTTCGTCAAGAGCATCGCCGACGACGCCACCCAGGGCAACCGAGTTCGCCTGACCCCCGTACTCATCCAGCCCATGGCCGCTGACGACGTCGCCGCTGCGGTTGCCCGAGTCGCCACGGGATCGCCCGTGAATGGCATAGTTGAAGTCGGGGGCCCCGAACAGTTCCGTCTCGACGACCTCATTCGCCAGGCCCTCAGCGCCCGCAACGATCCGCGCGAGGTCATCACGGATCCGCAGGCACCCTACTTTGGCATGGCGCTGGGCGAGCGCACGCTCGTTGCGAACGATGGCGCTCGCCTCGGCGAAACGCGCTTCAAGGACTGGCTCGAGCGGTCAGCACGGCAAACCCCGCCTACGACACGATAGCGGGCGGCGGGAGAAGAGACATGAGTCAGAGTAAGGAGGGACGCAAATGAGCACGGTGACGGCGAAGGACGGTACGACGATCTACTACAAGGACTGGGGTCCCAAGACCGCGCAGCCGCTCGTCTTCCATCATGGATGGCCACTCAGCGCCGACGACTGGGACACGCAGATGCTCTACTTCCTGGAGCAGGGGTATCGCGTCATCGCGCACGACCGCCGCGGTCATGGCCGCTCCACCCAGGTCAGTGATGGCCACGACATGGACCACTACGCTTCGGACGCCGCGGCGGTGGTCACGCAGCTCGATCTACACGACGCCATTCACATTAGCCACTCGACCGGCGGCGGCGAAGCGACGCGCTATGTCGCCCGCCACGGCAAGGGCCGCGTCGCCAAGCTCGTGCTGATCGGCGCCGTACCGCCCGTCATGGTGAAGACCGCCGCGAATCCGGGCGGCTTGCCAATGGCGGTATTTGACGGTCTCCGGCAACAGCTGGCCGCCAACCGCGCGGAGTTCTATTGGGGTTTCGCGCGCGGCCCCTTCTACAGCTACAACCGGCAGGGCGCGAAGGTGTCCGAGGCCGTGGTCGAGAACTGGTGGCGCCAGGGCATGATGGGCGGTGCGAAGGCGCACTACGACGGCATCCGGGCGTTCTCGGAGACCGACTTTACTGAGGATCTGAAGATCATCGACGTGCCGACGCTCGTCATGCACGGCGACGATGACCAGATCGTCCCGATCGCCGACTCCGCGCTGCTCTCCGTGAAGCTTCTCAAGAAGGGCACGCTCAAGGTCTATGAGAAGTTCCCGCATGGGATGTGCACGACGCACGCCGACGTGGTCAATCCCGACCTTCTCGCCTTCATCAAGGGCTGAACTGACAAGCTGTGAGCGCGGTGATGGCCTTTACGGGTTGGGGTCGGGCAGGACGCGATCCTCCGCGTGCGCGCCGAGGCCGCGCGCGTAGCGGTGCATCGCCTCCGCCATCACCTCGCCGCGCGACCGCCCGGCGGTCTCCACGCCGAACACTTCCTTCATGAAGCCCACCTTGTTCAGCTCCTCGTGCACCGCCGGCGCCTGATCCGGCGGATACACGCGCCCCGGCCGCCCGATGGCGATGAAGCCGATGGGGACGAACGCGCCCTCGGGCAGCTCGGTGTGGAGATGCACCTTGCCGTCCAGCGCCACTACGCACGCGGGGCCCAGGCGCGCGCCGTTGAACACCATGGCGCCGGTGGCGATGAACGAGCCCGCGCCGATCGCGCACCCAGAGAGGTGCGCGTGCGGCCCCACCAGCACGTGCTCGCCCAGCGTGAGCGGCCAGCGCCCGGCCGCGCGCAGCACCGCGTGCTCCATCACGACGCACTCGCGGCCGACGGTGAGGGACTGGCCCCTTTCCGCCGTGAGCACCGCGCCGTGGAGAATGCGCGCCCCCGGCCCGATGATCACCTCGCCCGACACCACCGCCGTCGGCGCCACCCAGGCGCTGCTCTCGATGCGCGGCCCGCGGCCGCCGTGCTCCACTCGCATGAGATGGTCCCTCCTCGCTCGGACGATACCGCCGGGCCGGGGCGCCCCGCCATCGCTTGACGCGCGAAGCCGGCGGGCCGATCCTCTCAGGGGTCGCCTGCCGCCAGCATCGTCAACCGTTCTGCTCAAAAGGAAGGGCACCCATCGGCTACGTCACCATGAAGGACGGGACATAGATCTATTACGAAGACTGGGGCTGCGGGCAGCCCATCGTCTTCAGCCACGGGTGGCCGCTCAGCGCGGATGCGTGGGACGACCAGATGCTCTTCCTGGGCGCGCGAGGCTTCCGCTGCATCGCCCACGACCGCCGCGGGCACGGGCGCTCGAGCCAGCCCTGGGACGGCAACGAGATGAACACCTACGCGGACGATCTCGCCACTCTGGTCAACGCCCTCGCCCTCGAGAGCGTCGTGCACATCGGCCATTCCACCGGCGGGGGCGAGGTGGCGCGCTATCTCGGGCGCCACGGCACGAAGCGCGCGGCCAAGGCGGTGCTGATCGGCGCGGTGCCGCCGCTCATGCTGAAGACGCCGAACAATCCCGGCGGGCTCCCCATGTCGGTGTTCGACGAGATCCGCGCCGGCGTGCTCACCGATCGCTCGCAGTTCTTCAAGGACCTCACCACGCTCTTCTACGGCGCCAACCGGCCGGGCGCGAAGGTGTCGCAGGGCGTGCGCGACGCCTTCTGGCTCCAGGGCATGATGGCGGGGGTTCAAGGGCGCCTACGACTGCATCAAGGCCTTCTCGGAGACCGACTTCACCGAGGATCTCAAGAAGATCGACATCCCCACGCTGATCCTGCACGGCATGTGCACGGTGAACAAGGACCAGATCAACGAGGACCTGCTCGCGTTCTTGAGCTCGTAGGCGGGGCTCAGTCGAACTGCTTGCTCTTCACCATCCCGGCCAGATCCATGGCCGCGAGGAAGTCCGTCTCGCGAGGCACGGGGCCGAGCCCTTTCTCGCCGAAATCGACCAGCTTCGACTTCGGGATCTGATCGCCCTTGCCCTTGGCCCATGCGGTCTCCCAGAGCCGGGCAAGCAGCACCACGCTGTCCGCCAGCGAGGTGACCGTGGCCTTCTGGATGGCCGGCTTCCCCCAGAGCGCCTTGGCGCGCGTCTTCGGGCCCAGGGACGGGTCGTCGGCGTTGATGATGGCCATCGGCTTGAGCCGCGCCTGCGAGGCGCGCATGAGCCGGACAATGGCCATGCCGGCGTCGTGGCCGCTCCCGATCTTGCGCGTGCCCTTGGGCCGGGCCGCGAGGTCGGCGTCGATCGCGGTCAGCGCCGCCAGGGGATCGACTTCGAGCATGGTCTCCTCGTAGATGCCGTGGATCTGCGCCGCGCGCGTCTTCTTGAAGGCCTTGAATCGCTTGTCGCTGCGGGGCACCGGATACTTGCGGCCCTTCACCGTGACCATGGGCGGCACGCCGTGGTGGAGGTAGGAGCAGTGGAGCGGTTGCGAGGCGTCGCCGACGTAGTGGGCCATGACGCCCGCGGCGGCGACGAAGTGGAGGACGTCGCCCTTGCGGAGGTACGCCACCATGGCCTCCCAGATCTGCCACACGCGGAGGGGGAGGCAGCCTTCCTCCGGGCCGACGCCGGCCTTGGCGAAGCCATCGAAGTAGGTCTTCCAGGTCTTGGCGGAGAGTTTCTTGGGATCCTTCACGCACTGCTCGAGGAGCGAGGGTCCCCCGTTGATGTCGTGGATGTCGATGTCCGCGAAGTGCTGGATCGGCTCGTTGTCCTCGCCGCGGGACGTGATCCAGAGGTAATCGGGCACGTCCGCCAGCGGCACGAAGCCCTTCCGCCCCATCCGGAACTCCGAGCCCTTGCCGAGCTCGGCGTTACCGAACCCGATGTGCTTCTGGTTCTTCTTCATGAGCGCGCCGACGGGGCCGCTCGCCACGTCGCACGCCTTCCAGCCGATGGCGAAATGGCCGATCTTTCCCCAGTACTCGTCGTGCCCGAGGCTCCAGTTCCGCAGCACCTCCACGTCGAGGGCGCGGCAGACGCTGGACAGGAAGCTGGCGAGGGCGAAGGCGCTCGGTGTGCCGTCGAGCCCCTTCAGCCGCTGGCCTCCCCACTGCATGGCGATGGGCCGCAGGCGCCGCGCACGGTTGGGGCGCTCCGCCGGCACGGGGTCGCTGCCCAGGTCCTGGTGGGGATCCTTCACGACCTCGGTCTCGGGCGGGTCGTAGAACCAGAGGGAGCCCGAATCACCCGGCTGCGTGAGGGGCGTGACCTCGAAGCCGTGCGTTTCGTGCTTGCGAGGTCCGATCAGGAGGTCGGTGGCTTGGTCGTAGCCGCCGAGCGATTGGTAGCGGAAGAACAAGGCTTGAATCTGCCCTTCCATGACGCCGCTCTGCCCGCCGAAGGCGCGGACGGGGAGGCCGATGAGATCGAGGGTGATGGTTTGCTCGGTGGCGTCGAAGATCTCGCCGACCTCGCCGATACCGAAGACCTGGGACGTCCAGTCCTCGATGTCGTCGATGCGGATGAGCCCGGCGTCCATCATGAGATACGTGTGATGGGCGGGCCAGCTCGGGAACACCGACGGCAGCAGGAGTCGTCCCACGGACTGGCCGGTGGCGTGGCCGATGCGCTCATACCCGCCATGGACGAAGGCGCGCACCTCCTCGCCGTCACCCCCCGCGACGTGGCGGTTGGTGAGCGCGTAGTACGCGCCGTCCTTGCGCGCGAGGCAGGCGATGGTCCCGAGGCTCTGCGCACCCTGATGATCGCGGACACTGGGATAGCCCCCGCCGAGGAGGCCGCTGGCCGGTGACGGAGGCGTCATGATCGGCGGCGCCGGATCCTCATCGGGTGGCGCCAGGATCACGCAGGTCGGAATCACGCGCCCGTCGGGCAGGTAGAGCGTTCTCGGCACCGCCTCCGCGCCGGCCCCGTGATCGACGTGCCACTTTCGCACGAAGACCAGCACGGACGGCCAGGACCAGGGCCGGACGACCGTGTTGCTCAACGTGCGAGGCTCCTTGACCTTGCCCACGTTGGCCGGGCGCGGATGATTGGGCGGGTGCTCCGCGTACCAGTCCTTCTCGTGGATGAGATAGCGGCCGATCGCGGTCCCGACGACGTGGTCCAAGCTCGAGAGGTGCACGTGGTAGGCCTCGCGGGCTTCCACCAGATCGCGCACCGAGAGCGAGGAGTAGTCGCGGCGGGGAGGGAACGGCGGGGTGCGGCGCAGCGGGGCCTTCGGGGTCGGGGGAGCGTTCTCGCCTTTTTTCATGGGCCCTCCCGTCACCGATCGCAGTGCAACGTCCACGCCACGCGCGGCACGCGCTCCCGCACGAAGAGCTAAGCTGGCGGACTTGCAATCGTGCGGGCGCGGGCCGGTGCCGGCTCTTGATGGCCGGGGCCCGCGCGCCGGCTGCCCGTCGGGCGCGGCATGGCGCGAGGTCCCAGGGGGGACAAGTCCGCTTTCCGCTGCCTTCTCGGTGCGTTGACGACGCTGATCCCCGCGCAGGGCATTTCGCGCCCGGAGTGCAGGACGCCCGCCCAGAGTTTGACTTCCCCGGCCCGCTCTGACAGGATTCTGCGCGATGCAACCCCGCTCGCGCCCCGGCGCCCCCCCGCGGTAGTGCACGCCATACTCGAAGGCCGCTTGCCCCGATGGCTCGCCTGGACCATCGACCCCGAGCAGGCCCGGCGCGCCCCGTTCCTCGCGCACTCGCCCCTCTTCGCCGGG
>DASTYT010000140.1 GCA_035764725.1 Candidatus Methylomirabilota bacterium
GCCGAAGGCGCGCACCTGCTGCGCCATCTCCTCGAAGTACGCCCTCAGGAGTGCGCGCAGCTGCTCGGGGTCGTGCCGCACGGCGAGCTCGGTCGAGCCGGCGAGGTCGGCGAAGAGCACGCTGACGAGCTTGCGCTCCTCCGTGGGGCTCATGAGGCTACCAGCTCTCGACCGCGTCGAAATAGTTCTGGCCCACGCGCATCCGCCGCGCGCGACCGGTCGCGCCCAGCTCGAAGACGACCGGCTCCCCGTGGCTCGCGTAGCCGTCCTTGGCGTCGGCGCGGAATGTATGCGCCGCGCCGTCCACACGGTGGAGGCGAATGGCCATGAGCATGGGATCGGGCAGGGTCGGGTCGATGAGGAGGAGACCATCCTCCACGAGCAGCACCTGAGTATCGCCCCAGCGGCTGCGATAGCGACCGGCATAGCGCGCCCAGCCCGGGTCGGGCGCGCGCGTGTCGTCCTTGGCGGTGGCCTTGGCGATAGGCGGGCCGACGTACTGCTGCGCGCGCTCGGTGAGGGTCATCGGGTCGCCATCGTCGGCATTGGTCATCGCGATCACCGCGAGCTTGTCCGCGGGCCAGATCCGCAGCTGAGTGCGATAACCGGGCAGCGAGCCGCCGTGGCCGAAGCTCGTCTTGCCGTTCAGACGCTGAATCCGAAATCCGAGCCCCCAGCCCGCCTGCCAGTCGGGCTCGAGCCAATGGATCCGCTGCATTTCCCGAAGGGTGCTGCCGCGGAGGATCTGGGCGCCCCCCGCGGGCCCGTCGCGGAATTGCAACATGGCGAAGCGCGCGAGATCTACCACCGAGGTAGTCATGTTGGCGGCGGCGCTGATCCCGCGCGTGTCCACGTGAGGGGCGGGCGTGCGGCGGCCGTCGGGCATGCGGCGCCCGTAGCCGCGCGCCAGGCGCGGGTCGTCCTCCGCGGGCGCCAGCACGAGCGTGTCCTTCATGCCCAGCGGGTCGAGGATGTGGGCTTTCACGAAGGCGGCGTACGGCTCGCCCGACGCCGCCTCGACGACGTCGCCTGCGAGTGCCAGGGCGAGATTCGAGTACTTCCACTGCGTCTCGGTGGCGAGGATACCCTCCTGGCGGGTAAGCCCATCGCGCAGCCGCTCCCGCGTGGGGAACTCGAAGTCGGTCCAGTAGGGGAAGGCGGCCTCGCGCGGCAGCCCGGAGGTGTGGGTGAGGAGATGCCGGATCGTGATGGGCGGGGCGTCGGTGTGCCGCGTGGTGATGGCGAACCAGGGAAGGTGCTTGGTGAGGGGATCGTCGAGCTGCAGCCGTCCCGCGTCGCGGAGCTGCAGGAGCGCCGTGGCGGTGAACGTCTTCGTGATGGAGGCGATGCGATAATGCGTCTCCGCCGTGGCGGGGACGCGGCGCGCCGTGTCGGCCCAGCCGAAGCCCGCCGCCCACACCATCTCCTGGTCGTGGATCACGCCCAGCGACGCGCCGGGGAGCCCGCTGTAGGCGCGCTGGCCCTCGATCCACGCGCTCAGGACGTCGAGCGAGGCCTTCACGTCCGGTCGTTGGGCGAGCGCGCCACCCGGGGCCATGGGGGCCTAGTCTAGTCGGCTTGCCGCGGGTTGCCCAGCCCCCGTATACTCCCGATCATGATAATGATTCTGGTTCAGACCTCTTGAGCGCGGCCAAGGCCCGGCGTCCTGCCTCTCGCCGCGCGGGCCAGGCGAGCAGCAGCAAATCGGTCCGCAACGAGCGCGCCCGCCGCCCCGCGACCCCATCCCCATCCCGCGAAGCCCCCGAGGTGCTGGTGCCGCCGCCGGCGGCGGCGCCTGAGCCCATCGTGGTGTCGAGTCCCGAGCGGATCTTCGCCGGCCGTATGCCCGCGAGCGAGCCCCCGCGCCCGCTGCCCACCACGCGGCGCGGGATCTTCTTCGACGTGGAGAACTCGAGTCGGCCCGAGCACGTGGCTGCCGTCCTCGACCACCTGAAGATCGATCGCCTCTCGCGGCTCACCGATCTCGTGGCGATGGGCAACTGGAAAGTCGCGAGCGGGGACACCGCGCGGCTGCTTGCCCAGCGCGGGGCTCAGCTCGTGCACAGTGCGCCCTCCACCGGGGTGAAGGACTATAGCGACCTGCGCATCGCCGTGTCGGCGGGCGTGTGGCTCGCCGCCGCGCGGCCCGGCGATCTGATCGAGATCATCACGGACGATCAGGCCTTCGACGCGGTAGGGGATGTGGCCGCCGGCCTCGGCGTGACGTTCCACCGCCTGTCCTTCCGAGCGCTGGCGGGCATGGGGGTCCTCCCGCCGGCGCCGCAGCTCCCCGAGGAGATGCGCAGCGGTGGGCGCGGGCGCGGGCGCGGCCGCGGGCGTCGCGGGCGGGGCGGGCGGCCCGACCAGCGGCCGGCCGTCTCGCACGTGCCGTCGCATCGGCCCCCGTCGGTCCATCCCGCGCCCGCGCATCACGCCCCCGCCGCGGCGGCGGGTGGCGGCCCCGCGCACACCGCGCCCGCCGAGGAGATTCGCGCCGTGGTGGACGAGCTGCTGCTGACCTCGCCGATCGGCGTCACTCTGGACGCGCTGTCGAACGCGCTCAAGTCGCGCGGCTTCCGCCGCCCGCCCGGCTCGCCGCGCCTGATCACGCGGCTGCGCAATCTCAAGGGCATCGAGGTCACGCGCAACGGCATCGTGCGGCTGCTCGAGTCGGGCGGAGGTGGGGCGCGGCCCCAGCCGGCGGCCGAGGAGCCGGCGCCCTCGCGCCAGGTGTCCCAGCTCGCGGGGATGCCGGAGATCGTCGCGTCGAATTTCGACTCGTTCGGCAGCGTCGAAGACCGCGAGACAGACACGATCGAGACCGAAGAAGGCCCGGAGCCGGGCAACGAGGCCGTGCCGCCGCCGCGCCAGGAGGGCGAGCAGGCGGGGCGGGGCCGGCGTCGCCGGCGCGGGGGGCGTCGCCGTCGCGGCCGCCGCGGAGGCGGAGGGCCGGGCGGGGGCTCGCCCAGCCCCGCCGATGCCGCCCAGTCGAGCCCGGTGGCGCGAGGCGAGAGCGCCATCGCGAGCGATTGACGACGGGTATAAAAGGGCACCATAATTCAGGGACCTTGCACACCGCACTACCTGGCCGAAGATTCCTGGGCCAAATCCTCGTCGGGACCGAGGTCATCTCCCCGGCGACGCTGGATGAGGCCCTCGTGCAGGCGGCGACCGAACGGCGGCGCCTCGGCGAGGTTCTGACCGCGCTCGGCGCGGTGACGGAGGACGACGTATCCCGCGCGGTGGCCCAGCAGGAGGGGCTGCCGTTCCTCTCTGCCGCCGAGCTGCCCTCGACGCCTCCGGCCCTCAAGGATGTGTCACCGAAGTACCTGCGCCAGAACGTCGCCTGTCCCATCGCCGTGGAAGGGAAGGTTCTGTCGGTGGCGACGGCCGAGCCGGGCAATCCGCTCCTGGCCGACGATCTGGAGCAGTCGCTCGGGCTGAGGGTCAAGCTCTTCGTCGCGCCGCCCTCCGCGGTGCTCGAGGCCATCGAGCGGGCCTACGGGGCGAATACGGCGCTGCAGAAGATCGTCGAGGGCATGGGCTCGTCGAGCGGCGAGCGGGACGCGGAAGCCGACGACGATGTGAACCACCTGCGCGACATGGCGTTCGAGCCGCCGGTGGTGCGGCTGGTGAACATCCTGATCGACGGCGCGCTCGCCGCGGATGCCTCGGACATCCACATCGAGCCCTTCGAGGATACCCTCCTCGTGCGCTATCGAATAGACGGGCTCCTCTACGACCAGGAATCGCCGCCGCGCCGGCTCCGCGCCGCCCTGACCTCGCGCATCAAGATCATGGCGGAGATGAATATCGCCGAGCGCCGCCTGCCGCAGGACGGACGCATTCGCGTGACCGCGCACGGCCGTCGGGTGGACATCCGCGTCTCGACCATTCCCACCGTCCACGGTGAGTCCATCGTGATGCGGCTGCTGGATCGCGCCTCGGTGTTCCTGTCGTTCGACCGTCTCGGCTTCGCGCCCCGCACGGCGGACACCTTCGAAGGGATGATCCGGCGCCCGCACGGCATGGTGCTGGTCACCGGGCCCACCGGCTCCGGCAAGACGACCACGCTGTACGCGGCCCTCGACAAGATCAACCGGCCCGATCTCAAGATCATCACTGTCGAGGATCCCGTCGAGTACCAGCTCAAGCGGGTCAACCAGATCCCGGTGAAGCCCAAGATCGGGCTGAGCTTCGCCGCCGGGCTGCGCCACATCGTGCGGCAGGATCCCGATGTCATCATGGTGGGCGAGATCCGCGATCTCGAGACGGCCGAGATCGCCATCCAGGCCGCCCTGACCGGACACCTCGTGTTCTCGACGCTCCACACCAACGACGCGTCCAGCGCGGTGACGCGGCTGCAAGACATGGGGTGCGAGCCGTACCTCTTCTCGTCGGTCCTGAACGGCGTGCTGGCCCAGCGGCTCGTGCGGAGGATCTGCCAGGGCTGTCGCGTGCCCAAGCCCGCGGAGGCCGCCGAGCTCGTTGCGCTGGGCGTTGCCAGCACCGGAGCCGAGGAGCTCTTCCACGGCAAGGGCTGCGACGAGTGCCGGGGCACCGGGTACCGAGGGCGCACCGGGATCTACGAGCTCCTCCGGGTCACCGAGTCCATCCGCAGCCTCATCGTGCGCAAGGCGCCGGCCGCCGAGATCCGTCGGGAGGCGGTCGCGCACGGGATGGTGACCCTCCGCGAGGACGGCTGGGCCAGGGCCCGTGCGGGGCTGACGACGGTCGCGGAGATCCTCCGCGTCACGGAGGACGAGATCTAGCGTGACGGTCTTCACGTACCGCGCAAGGGATCGGAGCGGCCAGGCCATCGACGGTGTCATGGAGGCGCCCGACGCGCGGGCCGTGGTCGATCGACTGCAGCGGGATGCGTACTTCCCCATCACCGTCGTCCCCCAGGAAGCGCGCCGGCGTCTGCTCGGCTTCGCCTGGCCGGCGCGCGGCGGTGGGCGAGTCTCCCGCCGCGACGTCCTCGCCTTCACCCAGCAGCTGGCCACGCTGATCGAGGCCGGCATGCCACTCGACCGCGCGCTGGCCATCCAGGGCGAGCTCGCGTCGGGCGCCCGCCTCCGCGCCATCATCGCGGACGTGCTCCAGCGCGTCCGCGGCGGCTCCTCGCTGGCCGATGCGCTGGCCCTGCATCACCCGCGGCCGTTCTCCCGGCTCTACGTCAACATGGTGCGGGCGGGGGAGAAGGGCGGCGCCCTCGAGGCCACGCTCCGGCGGCTCGTGGAGTTCCTGGAGGAGGCGGGCGAGTTCCGCGATGCGATCGTCTCCGCGTTGATCTATCCCGCGCTGCTGGCCGGCGTCGGCGCCGCGGCGGTGATCTTTCTGCTCGCCTTCGTCGTGCCCCGCTTCGCGGCCATCTTCAGCGACGTGGAGTCGACGCTTCCGCTGCCCACGCTCATCCTCCTCCGCGTCAGCGAGACCATCCAGCATTACGGCTGGCTGCTGGGCATCCTCGCCCTCGGCGTCGTCGCGGCGATACGGCTGGGCCTGGCGACGGCGAGCGGCCGCCTCCGCGCTGATCGCATGCTCCTCGCCCTGCCCATCGTGGGCGAGGTGATCGTCAAGATCGAGATGGCGCGCTTCAGCCGCATCCTGGGCACGCTGCTCCGGGGCGGTGTGGCCCTGGTGAGCGCCCTCGCCGTGGTAACGGAGCTTCTGGGCAACCGCGTGCTGGCGCGGGCGGTGGCCGCCCTGGGCGACGGCGTTCGTCGGGGCGCCGGTCTCGCCCAGCCGATGGCAGATGCCGCGATCTTCCCGCGTCTCGCCGTCCACATGGTGCGCGTGGGCGAGGAGACGGGCCGGCTCGAGGACACGCTGCTCAAGCTCGCCGCGACCTACGAGGCCGACAGCCGGAAGGTCCTCAAGCGGTTGATCGCCCTCACCGAGCCCTGCGTCATCCTGGTGATGGGCTTGGTGGTAGGCTTCATCGTCGTGGCCATGCTGCTGGCAATCCTCTCGATCACCGATCTGCCGGTCTGAGGCAAGCGAAGGACTGCCGTGACTTCGAGGTCGATCGGGCGCGAGAGGGCTCGCCATGGCGAGCGCGGCTTCACCCTCGTGGAGCTCCTGGTCGTTATCATCATCCTCGGCCTCCTGGCGGGTCTCGTCGGTCCGCGTCTCTTCGGCCGGGTGGGGCAGAGCAAGCAGGCGACCGCGAAGGCCCAGATCGAGCTGCTGGGCGCCGGGCTCGATCAGTACCGGCTCGACGTGGGGTCGTACCCGCCGTCGGGCGCGGGACTCTCGGCGCTGGTCCAGAACCCCAACGTGGCCAACTGGAACGGCCCCTATCTCAAGAAGAACACCGTGCCTCTCGACCCATGGGGGAAGGCCTATCAGTACAAGTGCTGTCCCGGGGACCACGGGGACTACGACCTCTGGAGCTACGGGGCCGATGGCGCCCCGGGCGGCGAGGGCGAGAACGCGGACGTGGCGTCGTGGGACACGCGGTGAGGCGACGCGCTGGGTACACCCTGATTGAGCTCGTGCTCGTGGTCGCGGTACTGGCGGTGGCGAGCTTGGTGGCGGCCCCCGCGGTGGGCCGGGCCGTGGATGGGATACGGGTGCGCACGGAAGTGGCGGGCGTCGCCTCGCTCCTGCGCTGGGCCCGCGAGGAGGCGGTCACCCGTGGGCAGCCCCGCGAGGTGACGCTCGACGCCGAGGGGCAGACGCTGCTGGTGCGCCGCGCGGACGGCGAGGCAGTGCGCGTCGAGAAGCGCCGGCCGCTGTCGTCCCTGGTGCACGTCGTTCCGACGCCCGGCCCCGTGCAGCTGCCGATCACGTTCACGCCGCGCGGCCGCTCCAGCGGGGGCACGGTACGGCTCGAGACGGTGGGGCCGCGCGTCTACCTCGTCACCGTGGATGCCCTTACCGGGCGCGTGACCACCCGGCGGGTCGACTCGTGAGCCGCGGGTTCACGCTGCTCGAGGTCTTGGTCGCGATCGCCATCCTCGGGGTGGCGCTCGTCGCCATGATGCAGCTGTCCGCGCAGGGTCTCCGCCTGCTCCGCGTCTCGGAGGACTATCAGGGGGCGGTTCGCCTCGCCGATCGTCTCGCGCGCACCGTCGAGCCCGACCACGAGGGCGTGGAGACGGGACAGCAGGGGAATCTTCGCTGGGAGCGCCGCGTATCCCTGGTTGCGGTGCCTGATGAGCTGACGACCGGCGCCGGGCCGCAGCCCCGCCTGTATGCCGTATCGGTGGCGGTGGGCTGGGGAGCCCACCGCACGCTCGAGCTGACCAGCCTGCGCGCGGTCGTGCCGAGCTCGGACGGGTCGAAGACCGAGGACGCGATGCGATGAGAGCCCGGCGCCCTGCGGGATTCACGCTCGTCGAGGTGCTGCTCGCCCTCAGCATCGGGGCGGCCTTGCTGGTGGTGGTGTTTGGGGGTGTCCGGGCCGGGCTGGCCGCGTGGAGCCGCGGCGAGGCCCGCGCGATGGCCCTCGAGCACGATCGCAGCCTGGAGCAGCTGCTCTCGCAGACGATCGCGGGCGCGTTTCCCTACCGCGGCAACGCCGCCCGGGTCGGCGCTTCCGGGCTTCTTTTCGACGGCCGGCCCGATCGCCTGACGCTCGTCACCGTCGCCCCGCCCATTCCCGCGTCGATTCCCATCGCGTTCACGGCGGTCCACGTCTCCCGCGACGAGGGGGGCCTGGCGGTGCGTCAGCTCGCACTGCCCAACCCCGAGCCGGTGGACCAAACGGCGGCCGTCCTCGTGGACTCCAGCGTGGTGGCGCTGCGCTTCCGCTACCTCGACAAGGAGGACGAGACCTGGAGTGACCGGTGGGAGATGGGCGTGGGCCGAGAGAACGGCCTACCGCGCGCCGTGGAAATCCGATTGACGACGGCGGTCGGCGGGCGCCTCGTGGAGCATCTTCCGCTCGTGGTCTCAATCCGGGCCCTCACCCCATGAGGCGCGAGCGTGGCTTCGTGCTCATCTCGGTCCTGCTGGCGCTGACCCTCCTGGCGCTCGTCGTCACCGAGTTCGTGTTCTCGATGCGCCTCGAGGCGTCCATGGCCCGCTCGTACCGCGACCAGGTCCTCGCGGAGCACCTGGCCGACGCCGCCGTGCAGCAGGCGGTCCGGGAGATCCTGGGCCAGGCGCAGATCGTGGCTCCCGACGAGGCGGGACAGCTGGTTTTCTATCGGGCGCTGCCGGGCCAGACGCAGCCGCGGCGGCTGCCCGCCATGTCCCGCACGCGCGTGCCTCTGGGGCGAGGGGAATTCTCCTACCGGATCACGGACGAGGCCGCGCGCCTGGACATCAACGCGACGCCTCCCGCCCGGCTGGATCGCCTGCTCGCCGCGCTCGGGCTCGGCCGCTCGGAGCGCGACATCATCAACGATTCCATCCAGGACTGGCGCGACCGCGACGAGCTCCGCCGGCTCAACGGCGCCGAGAGCGAGGACACCTATCTCAAGCTCCCCGTGCCGTATCGTTCGCGGAACGGCAATCTCCAGGATGTGGCTGAGCTGCGCCAGATTCGCGGCGTGACGCCCGAGCTCTTCGCGGGGACGGCCGAGCGTCCCGGCCTCCGTGACCTTCTCACAGCCATCGCGCTCGGCGGCGTCAATCTGAACACCGCCCCCGCGCCGGTGCTGACCGCCTTCGGCCTCGCGGATGCCGAGGTGTCCGAGGTGCTGGGAGCGCGCGGCCGCACGCCGTACCTCACGCTGCCAACTCGCTTCGCGGGCCGTGGCCTCGTGGTGGAGACGGCCACGTTCCGGATCGAGGCGGAAGGCGTCCTCCCGGGCTCGGCCCGGAGCCGCCTCGTTGCCGTCATCCAGCGCGGGAGGCCGGGCGGCGGCGCGGGCGTGACGGTCCGGCAATGGCGTCCGGCGACCGACCCGTGATCCGCGACGCCGTTGGCCTCCTGCTCGACGAGGGCGCCCGCGTCACCGGGGTGGCCCTCGGGGGACGCGATCGCCTGGCGCACTTCGCGGTGGAAGGCGCCGAGGACACGGCGGGCGCGCTCGACGCCGAGCTCCGGACGCGAGCCCGCGCCCCGCGCATCGGCGTCGGCCTCGACCGCAGCGCCGTCGTGGTGAAGACGCTGGAGCTGCCTGCCGGCAGCGAGGGCGATCTCGGTCAGATGGTGAGCTTCGAGCTCGAGCGGCACGTTCCGTTTCCCGCCGACGAGATCTGCTCCAGCTGGGTGGAGCTTCCCGGTGAGGTGGGTCAATCCCGGCGGCTGCTGGTGACGGCGGTCGGGCGCCGCGCCCTCGACCGTCCGCTCGACCTGCTCGCGCGCGCGAAGCGCCGGCCCGCCGCCATCATGGTGGCCAGCCACGAGCTGCCGGGACTCCTGTCCCGCGCACTGCCTCCGCGGCGGGCCGTCTGGGCGCACCGCCATGGCAGCCACACCGACCTGCTGTTGCTCGTGGGCGCCACGCTGCTCATGAGCCGCTCCGTGGCGACCGCCCATCACCTCGAGCTCGCAAGGGAGATTGGCCGTAGCCTGCCGCTGGTCGGCTGGGACCAGTATGACGTGGTGTGGCTGTCCGGCGATGACGCCGCGGCCTGGATCGCCGATCGCGATCTGGAGCGAGGGCTGAATGTGCCCGTGTCGACGCCACCCTACGACAGCCGCTCCAGCGGCCTGATCGCCGCGCTGCCGCAGGAAGGCCCCGGCGCGAGCCTGCTGGCCCTGGCGGTAGCCCTCGGCGCGCGCCGCCCCGCGTTCGACCTGCTGCCCGCCGTGCTGCGGCCCTGGAAGCTGACGCGGCCCCATCTGGTGACCGCCGGCATCGCCTGCGCCACCCTGGTGCTCGGCCTCATCTTCGCCGTCACACACGTCATGCTGTCCGAGCGCTACCTCGGGCGCGTGAACGCCGAGATTCGCCGGCTCGATCCTGAGGCCAAGGCCGTCGAGACGCTAGCCGCCGAGCGGGACCGGACCCGTCGCCTCCTGGCCGGACTGGACTCTGCGCGGCGCGCGAGCCTCCCGGCGCTGCCGACCCTGCAGGACCTCACCGAGACGCTGCCGGAGACCGCGTGGCTGCAGACGCTGAACATGGATCAGGAGGGCGTGGAGCTGATCGGTCAAGCCAATGCGGCCAGCCAGCTCATCCCCATCCTGGAGGGCTCGCGCTGGCTCGAGCGGGTCGAGTTCACGTCACCGGTGACCCAGCTCCAGGGCAAGGAGCAGTTCCGCATCCGTGCCGGCTGGGAAGGGCGGCCCGCGCCGCCGGCCGGGGGCCGCTAGGATGGCGAGCCTCGGCCGGCGCGAGCGCGCGCTCATCGGCGTCGGTGCGGCGGTCGTTCTGCTGATCGTGGTCTACCTCTTCCTCGTCGAGCCGCTCATGGAGCGCGCGCGCGAGGCGTTGAGCCGCACGACGGCGCGCGAAGCCGTGCTCGAGCGCCGGCGGCTGACCATCGCGCGGGGCCCGAAAATCGCGGAGGAGCTTCGGAGCATCAAGAGCCAGCTCGAGGCCGAGTCGGCGCGGCTCCTGCAGGGGCCGACCGCGCCCCTGGCCGCCTCCGAACTCCAGAAGCTCGTCAAGGACGCGGCGGCCGGCAGCAACATGGAAGTCCGCAGTGAGCGCGTCCTGCCCGCGTCCGACCGCGAGGGGATCCAGGAGGTCCCCATCGAGATGATGCTCGCGGGCAACATCCGCGACACCGTCGCCGCACTCTATCGGATCGAGCACGCCGAGCGCCTGCTGATGATCAAGGACGTCAAGATCCGCGTGGTGGCGGTGGGACAGCCTAGGGAGCTATTGACCACGCTCACGGTGGCCGGCTACATGATGCCGGCGCCCAAGGCCAACTAGCGTGCCGCGCGCGCTCTTCCTCGCGAATGTCGTGGTAGGCGGCCTCGGCTGCTTCTTCGCCGTAGGCATCGTCCGTGACGTCGTCACTCACCGCTCGCTGCCTCCGGCGCCCACGCCGCACGCGACCCAGTCGACGCTCGACGCCGCGGCGCCGTCCGCCGCGCCGCCGCCGCTCGCCTCGTTTCAGGTGATCGCGACCAGGAACATGTTCAATCCGGGCCGTACCGAGGCGACCGAGACGACGGCCGCCGCCGCGACGGCCGCGGGCGTCAGGCCCATCCTCCACGGCGTGCTCATCGACGGTCAGAGAAGCCGCGCCTATCTGGAGGAGCCGGGGGTGCGTCAGGTGTTCGGCTATTCAGTAGGGGATCAGGTCGCGGGAGGGAGGCTGGAGTCCATCGAACCGAACCGCGTGGTGATCGTCCGCCCGCAGGGGCGGCTCGAGGTGCTGCTGCAGGACCCGTCGAAGCCGCGGCAGGTCACGGGGCCGGCCGCAGGGCCGCCGGCGGCGGCAGGCCCGCCGGGACCGCCACCACCCGGACAGCCCACACGCGCCCCGTCGAGCTCGGGGCGTGTGACGACGCCGCGTCCGCCGCAACAGCCCCAATAAGCCCGACGCCGCGCGAGGCCTGATGTGGGCCCGCGCGGCGCCCGATAGTTTGTGCGCTTATTCGATGGTGGTGTCGGGCAGGCCTACTTCACGCAGCAACGCGGAGCGCTGGGCCTTCAGCGCGGCATTCTGGGGCGACTCGTCGATCAGCTCGTTCAGCGACGCGATCGCGTCGTACCAGATGCCCTCGCCGGCGAGCACGGCGGGCCGGTCGGCCTTCGCGGCGCTGGAGAGCTTGGCGACCAGATCCGGCGACATGGCGACGCGCTCGAGGCTCGCCCCGGCCAGGATGTCCTTCGACCGGCGCCCGGTGTCGGGCATCACGGCGACGTACCACTGGTACGCGACCGTGGGCTCGAGCTTCACGCCGTGCTCGGCCAGCCGAACCTGATGAACGCCCGCCGCCACGGGCGGCTGGATCTTGAGCTCGATGAGCGGATCGGTCTTCTGCGGATCGACCAGCGTCAGCTCGACGGGATGCGAGCTCGGGCTCGAGATGAACCAGTAGAGCACGGGCTGCTCGCTGACCGTCAGCCCGGTATGCGGCGGGGCCAGCACCGACAGCACGAAGGCCTCGCGCCCGGTGCCGCGCGTGCCGCCGCCGACGCGGCCGCCGGGGGCGCCGCGGAGCGGTGGCTTGTAGACCGGCGCCGAGGAGCTGCCCTTGGCGTCGGAGCTGACCGCCTCCGCCGGCTTCTGCTGCGCCTCGACGGGAGGCGGAGGCGCGACGAACGTGACGGACCATAAGGCGATAGACGCCACGGCGATCAGACTCACTGCCCAGTACCTCGACCTAGCCCTCATTGCCGTACCTCCCGCGGAAGCCCCGTTCCGGCGACACTAGGTGTCGTGCGCGGGGTCCCTTCCGCTCTGGTTGATCCCGACGCGACGCGGGCCGTCGCCGGAGTCTCGACCGGCTCCGGCGCCCGCTCGCCGAGCACTCGATAGATCGCCACCAGCTGCGACTTGCCCTTCAGCCGAGCCTCAGCCACCCACTCCGTCTCGAACAGATCGCCCACGTACGCATGGGTAGATTGCCCGATCAGCGTCCGACAGGGCCGGACCAACGGGTCCGGCGGATACACGTCCTTGTCGAAGCTCTCCAGCCGTGACGCAGTGTTCAAGGTGTCGCCTACTACCACGTATTCCCAACGTTCTGTGCTGCCAAGAGTACCGGAAACCGCCTCGCCGGTGACGATTCCGATTCGCATCCCGGTGACCGGTTTGCCCGACTCCCGCCATGCATGGTTCATCTCCAGCAAGCGCCGTTCCAGCGCCACGGCACAACGCACTGCGTTGATGGCGTCCCGGGCGATCTCGTCCTCACGCCGGCGGGGCACCGGTACCCCGAAGAGGGCCACGATCGAATCGCCGGCGTACTGGCGGATGACGCCCCCGTGGCGGCTGATCACCGGGGCCATCGCGGCCATGTACTCGTTGAGCCAGTCCATGAGTTGCTCCGGGGTGAAGGCCTCGGACACTGTGGTAAAGCCCGTCAGGTCGGTGAAGAAGGCCGTGACGACCAGGCGACGGGGCTGCGGCCGGCCGCCGCCGGCGAACTGCTCCCGCTCCCGCCAGATGTCCTCCGCCACTTCCTTGGACACGTGCTGGGAGAAGATGCGCATCAGCGTTCCGCGCTCGGCGCTCTCCCGATACGAGTGATAGGCGATCGCGAAGCCGGTCGCGAACGAGAAGGAGAGCGCCGGCGGCACCACCGTCCACCACCAGCCGGCGAGGAAGGCCACGTAGGCGGTCATCACGACGATGACGAGGCCCACGACGAAGGCCACCGTCAGGACGCGCGCCTTGAGCGTGCGGATGCCGAGGAAGGCCCCGAGGCACGACCAGAGGAGCACCCACACCCAGGTGAGCCACAGAGGCGGGCTCCACAGGGGGCGGTCGCCGGTGGTGGCGATGCGAAGCAGCTGGCTCACGAGGGAGCCGTGGACCTCGACACCAGGCACGTACTGCTTGGGCCGTCGCCCGGCGCTGATGGGGGTGTAGAAGTCGTCCTTGACGCTCTCGGCTGTCACCCCGATCAGCACGACGCGGTCCCGCACCGACTCGCGCGTCACCTCGCCCTGCAGCACGGCGCTCAAGGTGGTGTGCTGGAAGGACCGCGCGCCCTCGCGGTAGTCGACCAGGAACTGATAGCCTCTGGCGTCCAGCCCGACGTAGGGGCCGTCGTGCGAGCCCAGAGGCGGGATCGACGTCTGCCCCAGCCGCACGATGGTCTCGTCGCGGGGATCGGCGCCCAGGCCGATCTTCTCGGGCGCCAGATAGAGCAGCGCGAGGCGGAGAGGGAAGGAATACAGCGCCGTCTGGCCGTCATCGATGAAGAGGAGCCCGCGCCGCACCATGCCGCCGGAGTCGACGACGACGTCGTTGAATCCCATCTTCTCCGTGCCCTTCGCCGCGGCGGGCGGTGCCACGCCGGTCGAGCCTCCCTCCCCGAACTTCGTCACCACCACGATGGGGAAGTCGCCGGCGAGCAGGTAATCGAGCTCGGCGGTACCAGGCGCGATGGGCACGTCGCGGTAGATGTCGAGACCGATGGCGCGGGGGCGCAGCCGGAGCAACGTGTTGATGGTCCGGGCCAGCACGCCGTCGGATAGGGGCCAGGCGCCCTGCTCCTGGATGTCCCGCTCCGTGATGGTGACGATCAGGATGCGAGGATCGGCCTGGCCCTCGGCGCTCGGGGCCCGGACCCGAAGGAAGCGGTCGTAGACCGCCAGCTCCGCCGGCTCCAGGACGCGCGCGAAGCGTAGGCCCAGGACGATCCCGGCCACGGTGAAGGCGACGAGGAGGGCAATGGCCCAGTCGGGCAGGGCACCCGGCAGGAAGCGCTTGAACCGGCGCATCTCAGAACACCGCCAACAAAAACTGGAAATGCACCCCGGCATGCCCTTTCTTGTCGCCCCGATCGCCCGACACGATGACGTCCTGCAGCGGATCGGGCTGGCCGAGGATCCTGGTCTCGCGTAGCCGGTAGCCGAAATATACCTCGAATTGCGGCCTCACCGACACCACGCCCGGAAACGTCAGGGCCCAGCGAAGGCCCATCCCCACGCTGTAGATATCGATGGGGGAGGGCGTGTCCCCGACCGCGTTCCACCCTCGCCCGTAGTCGAAGAACGGGGCGAGCTCGAGGTAGTCGGCCCACCGCTGATTGCGCGCCAGCGGCACCCGGAGCTCCAGCGACGCGATGAGGGCGTTGTCACGAACGAGGGTGTTCTCGCGGTAGCCCCGAACCGTGTAGCGGCCGCCGACCGATACCTGCTCGAGCACGAGGAGCGGATCGGGCGTGAGCTGCACGTCGGTGCGGGCGATCAGCTGCGTGTCGAGGAAGGGAAGCCGCGCGGCATACTGGGCTTGTCCCAGCCACGCGAAGAATTTCGAGTCGGGCACCTTGGAGCTCGAGGCGATGGTGGCCCCCAGCGCATCGATGCCGACCGAGAAGCGTGAGCGAAGGGCGATCGCTTGATTCTGCGTCCGGTGGACGTACTCCAGGGCGAGCCGCAACGCGGTCGAGACCGTCACGCCATCCGGCGGCGAGCCCGGGAGGAGCGGGAACGGGATGCCGAGGAGCGTCGTCTTTTCCTTGAGCCGCTCCCCGATCAGCTCCACCGCCGCGGTGGTGTTGCGGGTGCGATAGACCGGCTGCCGCAGGCCCAGCGTGTAGATCTCGGACGTCTCGTCGATGTTCAGGTCCGCGAACTGCTCGTCGATCACGGTGAAGGCGTTCTTGCGGTACTGGAAGCTCAGCGTCGTGTCCCACTTCGTCACCGGGAGCGCGTAGCGGAAATCGAGAAGGGGATTCAGACCCTCCGAGCGCCCGTAGCGAAGCGTGAGGACGTCTCCCCAGCCGGTCAGGTTGACGTCCTCGACGGTGATGATGCCGTTCTCGGCGCCGACGGAGGGCGCCTGGTAATTGTTGAAGTCGAGGAGAAGGCGGAAGGGCTGCCGATCCTCGACCTGCACGTCGAGCACGCCCTCGCCCGGCCGAAGGCCGGGCTTGAGATCGACCCGGAGGCGCTGGATCCGAGGATCGTCGAGGAGCAGCTCGACCTGGCGCTGGAGGTCGTTGACATTGACGGGGGTGCCAGGCGCCAGCCGCGCGCGGAGGTAGGCCTCGCGAAACCAGCGATTCCCGCTGATGTTGAGCGCGGTGATCCCGCTCTCGATGACCTGGTAGGTGACCTGGCCATCGCGAATCGTCTGGTCGGGCAGGATCACGCCCGAGTTCACGTAGCCCTGATCCGTGTAGAGCTTCGTCAGCTCCACGCGCAGCGCCTGGAGATCCTCCTGGGTCAGATAGCGGTTCTCGTAGGGCGCGGTGACCCGCGCGATGACCTCGGGAGGAAAGGTGGTGCTCCCCACGACATTGATCCGCTGGACGAAGATGCGCAGGCGCGGCGACAGATCGGTGTCGGGCTGGCGCGGCGGCCTAAGTGGGGGCAGGCTCGGCTCGGGGGTTTCGGAAGGCGGTGCCTG
>DASTYT010000141.1 GCA_035764725.1 Candidatus Methylomirabilota bacterium
CCAATCCGGTGAACATCACCTCCAAGTTCGTCTACAAGCCGAGCTGAGGGCGGCGGACAAGGACACGCGTGCCGGGCGAGATCAACTGTCTCTTCACGAAGGGGCTCATCCCCTTCGTGGAGAAAGAGGCGGGGCCGGAGGCGGTGGCCAGGTTGTGCCGGGTCGCGGGGCGGGAGCGCGACTACCTCATGGCCGATCACAACTGGCTGCCCCTGCCCGTCGCCAGCGAGCTGGTGCGCGTGGCCATGTCGCTGACCGGGGACGTCGACGAGGAAGCCTGGGTCGCGCGGGCGGCCGCCGACATGATGGCGTGGAAGCCGTCGCGGGAGTACCGCCACTACCTCGGCACCTACACGATGGGGATGGGGACCCCGCGGGACGTCTATGCGGCCAACGTGAGGGCGTCGGCCGCCATCTCGCGCTTCTCGACGCTCGAGATCGTGAGGTCCCGACGGAGCTCGATGGTCTACCGGCGCGCGCCCCTCGCGGGCTACGCGATTCCCCGCTGGTTCTGCGTCTGGGAGAACGAGAAGTGGAGGTGGTACCCGAAGAACTGGGGGCTGCCCGCCGCGACCATCGTCGAGCATCAGTGCGCGGCGCGCGGCGCGGATGCGTGCGTGGTGGAGGTGCACTGGAAGAACCCGCCGCTCGGGCGCCGGTTCTGGGGCCCGGTCGTCGCGGGCGCGGTGGCTTCCTTGACGCTGGTGGGGCTGATGGAGGCCAATCAGGTCGCCACCTGGCTGGGCGAGGCGGCGGCGCTCGCGCTGCCCGTGCTGCTGGGCGGGGCGATCGGCTGGGGGCTCCGCCAGCGCGAGCGCTGGGAGCACACCAAGCGCATGCTCGCCCTGCAGTCCGAGGAGATCCTCTACTCGAACAACGAGCTCGAGAAGAAATTCCGCCACCTCGAAACCACCATCGAGCAGCTCTCACTGCTCAGCGAGCTGTCCGCGGCAGTGAACGCGACGCTTGACGTGGAGCTGATCTACCAGCAGGCGCTCGAGCGGCTGGTCGAGGGGATGGGCTACCAGAGCGCCTACCTCTACCTCGTGGACCGCTCCCGCCGGACCATCCACGAGCACCGAGCGGCGGGCACCGTACGCGCGAACCGGCGCTTCGGCGACGTCGAATACCGCCTGGACGATCCGCACTCCGCCGCGGCCGAGGTCGTCCGCACCGGCCGGCCCCTCGTCGCGGACGACGTGGAGCGCACGAGCCTGCCCATGGACGTGGCGACGGCGCGCGCGTTCGGCACCCGTTCGGTGGTCATGGTGCCCCTCAAAGTCAAGGAGATGGTCGTGGGCGCGCTCGCGGTGACGTCTAGTGAGGCTGGACGTGTTGGGGAGCCCGACCGCGAGCTGCTCGCCGCCGTGGCGAATCACGTGGCGCTCGCGGTGGATCGCGCGGCGAGCTTCCAGACCATCGAGGAGCTGAGCCGCGGCCTCGAGGACAAGGTGCGGGTGCGCACCGAGCAGCTCCGCACCGCCAACGAGGAGCTACAGGCGGCGTACCGCGAGCTCCAGGCCACCCAGCTCCAGCTCGTCCAGCGCGAGAAGATGGCGTCGGTCGGCCAGCTCGTGGCCGGGGTTGCGCACGAGCTCAACAACCCGATCGGCTTCGTCTACTCCAACGTCACCACGCTGGAGGACTTCGTCCGCCGGCTCCGCGGCATGCTCGAGGCCTATCGCGCCGCGCCCCTCGCCGCCCCGGATGGGGCGCGCCTGCAGGCGGAGTGGGAGTCGCGCAAGGTCGACTACGCGCTGAAGTACCTCGACTCCATGATCCAGGGCATCAAGGAAGGCGCGGAGCGCGCGCGCAAGATCGTGCGCGACCTCCGGGTGTTCGCACGCACCCAGGACGACGTGTGGCAGCCGGTTGACCTCCACGAGGAGATCGAGTCGAGCCTCACCCTGCTGAACCATCTCCTGAAGGACCGTGTCACCGTGCACCGCAAGTTCGGCGAGCTCCCCGAGGTGGAGTGCATCCGCTCCCAGGTCGACCAGGTGTTCCTGAACCTGCTCGCCAACGCCGCCCAGGCCATCGCGGGCCCTGGCGCCATCACCATCGAGACCCGGCGTGAGGGCGACGCGGCGGTGATCGCGGTCGCCGACACCGGCCCCGGCATCAGCCCCGACGCGCTGGGCCGCGTGTTCGACCCGTTCTTCACCACCAAGCCGGTGGGCGAGGGGACCGGGCTCGGGCTCAGCATCAGCTACGAGATCGTCACCAAGCATGGCGGCGAGATCCGCGCCGAGAACGCGCCGGGCGGCGGCGCCGTCTTCACCGTCCGCATTCCGCTCGCGCGGAAGGACCGGGCGTGACGCTGCCGCCGACCGTCCTCATCGTCGACGACGAGACGCGCGTGCTGGACTCCCTCGAGGCGCTCCTCGCCATGGACTACCGGGTGCTGCGAGCGGAGCGACCCGAAGCGGCCCTCGACCTGATCGTGCGGAAGCCGGTGGCCCTCGTCATCAGCGACCAGCGCATGCCGGGCATGAGCGGCACCGACTTCCTCGCGCGCTGCCGCGAGCTGGCCCCGGAGACGGTGCGGGTGCTCCTCACCGCGTTCACGGACGCCGAGGCGCTGATGCAGTCGATCAACGCCGCCAACATCTACCACTTCATTCTGAAGCCATGGGATCCCGCGGAGCTGATCCACACCGTGCGCCGCGGCGTGGAGCGTCACCTCCTGAGCGCGGAGCGCGAGCGCCTCGTGCAGGACCTCGCGGCGAAGAACGCAGACCTCGAGGCCACGCTCGCCGACCTCCGGGCCGCCCAGGCCCGCGTGGTGAGCGAA
>DASTYT010000142.1 GCA_035764725.1 Candidatus Methylomirabilota bacterium
CGGCATTCGACGTCGCTCCCACCATCGTGGACTTGCTCGGAGGCCGGCCCGCCGGGCCCATGAGCGGCAAGAGCCTCCTGTAACGAGCCGAAGGCGCCCGGGCTTGGCGGATGGCCCGAGGTGGTAGTATCGTCGTGTCGCGCGCGTACCGGCTGGACACGCCGGGGTAGCTCAGTGGCAGAGCAACTGATTCGTAATCAGTAGGTCGCGGGTTCAACTCCCGCCCCCGGCTCCACTGTTTTTGCGTACCTGCAGGCCATCACTCGGTCCGGAGTCACCTTCCGGCGATCACCTGACAATCACCGGTGGCGGAGCACGACGTCGTCAACGTCGCGGTGCTCGCAAGACGGGGCCACACGCCAAAGCGCTGACGATCCGGCGAGCCGCTCTATGCGTTCTCCGGTGCGGGTACGATCCGCGCGGTAGTCGCGGGCGCAGTCGCGCAGCAAAAGGTGTGGTGGCCCCAACGGGATTCGACTCTACGCCCTCGTGCAGGTCTCGACGGAGCGCGCCGCTGCCGCGGCGACACGTCGGCGGATGCGATAGATGCGAAGCGTCAACGCCAGCATCCCGAGGCCGACACTTGCCCAGAGCGCTGTGTGCCAAGGCGAGAACGGCAGTCGCCCTTGCCATTCGGCTGCCACGACACCGGACATCAAGACGAGCGACGTCCATTGCGCCTCGGAGAAGCCCCGCCAGTAAGGCCGGCCATAATCGGCGCGAACTCGCTCCAGCCAGAAGCGCGCGGCCGCATAGCCGACGACGTACCACGACAGCGCCGTTCCCGACGGCAAGGCCTGAAGGAACAGCACGGAGCCCATGACTACCAGCAGGACGACAACAAACGCCTCGAACAGCTGGACGGGCAGGAGCCGGACGCCGACGAGGTGCCGGGGAAATGCGCCGGCCGCGTGTTCCTCGCCGTATTCCACGCCCCAGTGATGCGGCGTCCCGTAACAGCATCCGACCATCAGACAGCCGACCCGGCCGAACGCCAAGAACGTGCCGAGGGCGAGCGCCATCACGTCGAGATGCGCGCGCACCGGCCAGCCGAATGCGGCCAGCACCGCGCCCGAGGCGGCGAGGATGGCCACCTCGTGGTGATAGTAGATGAGGGCCTCCTGGCCCACGATCGCCTTCGTCACCAGCGCGAGCGCGAGGAACACGCCGATGCCCGTCACGAGGAGCGCGCCATTGGCGGCATGCGACAGCCCTGAGTGGGCCGCGAGGACGGTCGCCAAAGCCGTGGCCACGCCGAGGCCGGCCACGCCACACACGCGATAGCTGGACCGCCGACGGCCGAAGAGCAGCAGCCGGGGCCGCGGTCGCCACCGCGACGCCATCGTGCCGAGCGCCGCCACTTTGCCGCCCATGCGCGTCCCGACGGGCTACCGGCCCGTCATCTCGGCGACAATCGTGTACCCGCCGCCGCTGAGTCCCTCGATGCTCTGCATGACGTGGGCCACGACGAACTCGCCGGGCCGGGCGGTCGCGGGGACCGTCAACTGGAGCGTCAGTCGTCGCTCCTCGAAGGCGTTCATCCGGGTCTCGTGCAGCGTGACGGCGTCGCGCGTGTCAACGACCTCGCCGAAGCGGGCAGGCCGGTCGGCCGCGAGCAGCATCTGGCCGAAATGGCTGTTCCCGTCGCGGGTCGGGACGATCACGGCGTCGTCGGACAGCCTCGAGTCGATCCGCGGCGCGCTGCGCGCCAGGCGGCCATCCGCAGCGACGTCGTGGACGATCTCGCCGTCGACGCCCCGCGCGCGCGCCGCGCGGCGGCGGTAGCTTGTCACCTGGTCGACGACGTCTCGATGGGCCATGGTCCGGCTCGCCCGCCGGCCGATCGCGACATGCTCGACGCGAACGGCGATCGTCACGCGCGCCGCCGTTGCCGCCGCGTTGTAGACCTTCAGACGGTAGTGCAGCGGCTGGCCGGCCACGGCCGCGACCACGTTGACGTTCCGCTGCCCGACGTGACGGTCGAGGCGCGGCTCGAAGGGCAGGGCGATCGGATCGTCGATGTCGGCGGAGGCGTGGACGACCAGACACTCGTGGCCCAGGAACTGGGGCACCCACGGCACGGGGCACCGGACGTCCTTCGACTTGTGGTACGGGATCTCGACCCAGGTCGAGCCGAGCCAGTTCATGCTGCCCGGACCGATCGACGGCTCCATCCAGAACACGTCCACCCGCGTGGGTCGCGCCTGGGCCTTGCCGAGATTGAACACCCGCGCGTGCACGAAATTCGGCTCGCCGCCGACGGGATTCCCCAATGGATCGCTCGACTCCACCCAGATGTCGGGAGAGGCCCAGAAGACGGTGTTGTCGGGAATGGGCCGCCAGCGGCCGTCGTCCGTGCCCGTGTAGCGGATCACGAGCCAGGGCGTCCAGACGCGGCGCGCGTCGGCGGAGTGACCGCCTCGTCGCCCCCCTTCGCGCGTGGCCGGATCCCGATGCTCGTCCTCGCGGCGCGGCTCGCGCCGCTCGCGGTCGTCGCCGACCATGGTCACGCCTCCGGTTCCACGTCGACCGCGCCGGGATCGTAGCCCGTCTTGAACTTCCACGTGAGCCAGGCGAGCCCCCGATCGGCGTCGAGGTTCCAGTTCGGAAAGCGCGTGTCGATGTCCCGGAACAGATCGATGGCGTTGGCGACCACGCTGCCGAACCGGGCCGGCGTGTCCTCCGCCCCGTGGCCCGCGAACAGCCCCGGTCCCCCCCGCTTGACGGGGCTGATCCCCAGCGGATTACCGGGATCGTCGAGGAAGAACGACGGAAAGGCCTCCGCGTGATAGGCAGTCGTCCCCGGCGTCTCGAATCCCGGCTTCGTGGCGTCCGGATCCTTCTCGAACTCGTCGAAGATCTTCAAGAGCACCAGACTCGCCGTGGGGTCCTCGTCTGGCTTCAGCGTGATCCAGGGCCGCGAGGGAAAGGGGCTGCGCAGGCGCGATTTCACGAGGTTGCGCGCCGACTCGAGGGGCTTGTTGGACCCGAGGAGGGCCAGCGCCTGCGCGTCCTCGGCGAAGACCTTCGGATCCGGGTACGCGAAGCCGGTGAGGGCCACGAGCCGCTGGAACCCCGCCATGGCGTTGTGGAGGTACTCGCGGTTCCAGTAGATCTTGCACCGTACGTTGTCCCAGTCCACCGAACCGGTCTTGATCTCGTCGGTGATGATCGTCGTGATCGTCCCCGAGGGCGACATGGGGATGAGTCCGCCCAGGATGCCGAAGATGATCGCGCAGGTCAGGGCCGTCTCGTCGACGTCTTCGTCGATGTTCGCGGGCGGCGGGCCCGTGGGATTGCCGAACTCGTCGGCCTTGAAGGGATCGAGCTCCGACTTGTCCTTGCCGCAGTTCCCTGGCGGCTGGGGCTCCTTCGGGCGGCACCCGAGCACCCCCAGCACGACGCCGCTCGTCTGGAACCACAGCATGAGCCACGTCATGCAGTAGGCTCCGTTCAGCGACGCCGCCGAGAGGCCCTCCGGCATCGCCGCCCCGAACGTGGCTTGCACGACCTCGAACCAGCGCTGCGCGAAATCGTCCGGGACCACCGCGGGGAAGGGCTGCGCCGTCACCACGAGGTTCAGGGCCGCGATCGGGTCCATCGCGTCCGTGGGGCCCAAGTTGAGCTTCCGCTGGAGGTTCGCGTCGCACAGGGTTGGCCACCAGTCGTAGGGCGGAGACGGCACGTCCGCGGGACCCATCGTCGGGCGCGGCGTCTGCTCGTAGTAGCCGTACACCCAGGCGTCAATGTGGACGCGGATGAAGCGCTGGCGCCACCACTGCGTCCGGAACGGCCCGCCGACGATCGAGTTGATGAAGGGGCTACCGCAGACCATGCAGGTGTAGCCGACGAGGTAGCCGAAGGCGTACGCGCGCAGCCGCGCGTCCCCCGTCGCGTTCGCTTTGTCGAGCAGGTTGCGCACGAAGGCGCCGGTCTTGCGCCAGTGCAGGACGTCGCGCGCCTGCCACTTCGCCGTGGCGGGGATCGGATCGGTGGCGGCGGCGGTGTTGACGACCGGCCTGAGGTCCTTCGCGATCCATCCCGCGATCAGCTTCGCCTTGAAGATCAGCTCCTGGACCAGCACCTTCAGGTTGTCGGCGGTGGCCTTCATCTGATCGGCTTCGCCGGAGTCCTGGAGATCGACCAGGGCCTCGGCGTCCTCGTCGGTCGCGATCGTCGCCAGCTTGTTGAGGCTGTCGCGCACGCCCGTCAGCGTCGAGATGAACCCCTTCCGGCCTTCCAGGTCGGCCAGCAGCTGGAAGATGTTCTTCCAGATGCGGGTGTAGTTGGTCAGCGGCTCGGCCCCCGGGGCGGGCGGATCGGCCGGCAAGAAGTCGCCGATCGACGCGCCGATGACGCCCAGGTGCGCGTAGCCGGGGTTGGCGCGCATGACGTCCGAGATGTGGTGCATGTTCTGCTTGTCGAGCTCGTCGAGCGTGAGCTCGAGCGCCCGGAACAATGTCGGGATTCCTGGCATGCGGCTAGCCCTTCATGCGTGAGAGGGAGCGGACTCGAACGCCGGCACGGCGGGCGGCTCCACCGCCGTGCGGGCGGCCGCGGGGCGGAGCAAGAGCACGGACGGCAGCTTGGGATTCACCAGTCGCAGGTAGAAGTAGCCCGTCCCCGCGAGCCCGACCATGAGCGCCGGCGTCGGCCCCGCCGCGCCGCACGGCCACGGTCGCGCGCCATCGCCATAGCGCTCGATGCCGAACCGGGCGACGTCGGCGGCGACGCGCGGCCCATCGGGGAAGTTCTCGGGGAGGATGTCGGTGCCGGCAGCGACGATCTCCGCGTTGCCGGCGAGGCCGTGGCAGAGCGAGAAGTTCGTCGTCCGCCCGCGCACCGCGCTCTCGGTCAGCGTCCGCGTCGTCTGCAGGGCAACCAGGGCGTCGGCCTTCCACCGCTCGTCCCCGGTGATCTGGTAGGCGCGCAGCCGGGACATCGCGACACCCGGCGCCCCGTGACACCACATCGAGCCGCACGGCAGCTCGTCGCTCGGCCGGACCCCGCGCGCCGGGTAGCCGCGCAGGTCGGGCCAGTTGCGCGCGCCGGCGGCGAACCAGCGCCGCTCGTACGCGAAGCCGAGCTCGGCGGCCCGGCGGTAGCGCCGGTCCCCCGTGGCCTGCCACAGCTCCATCAGCGCGCACGCGATGCCGGCGGCGCCGTGGGCGAATCCCGTGAGGTTCACCTCGCGGGCGCGATTGGTGGTTTTCCAGGACCAATCGCGCGCGCGCTTGGTCGCCCGGGCGAGCGTCGTCTCGCCCAGTCGGATGGCCGCCTGGGTCAGCCGCGGCTCCCCGAGGACCTCCCGCAGCCCGAGCAGGCCGACGATCGCGCCCGCGGCCCCCGCCATGTGGTCCACGTTCGCGACGGCGGCGTAGGCAGGCTCGAGGCGTTCCAGGAGCTGGCGCGCGCGCGCGAGCAGCGCGGGCTCGTTCAGGGTCACGCCGACGCGCACGGCGGCGAACGCGATGCCGATCCAACCGGTGAAAAGGCCCACGCGATCGCCGGCCGCGATGCCGTCGGCCTTCCAGAGCGCCTGCTCGATCGCCCCGAGCGCCGCCCGGCGCGCCATGGTGTCGCCCGTCGCGGCATACAACTCGGCGAGAAACCAGGCCACGCCGCTGGTCCCGGCATAGAGATGCGGGTCGAGCGCTGCGGTGCTCGTGCGTCCGGTGGCGTCCACCGTCGCCCCCATCCAGTTGCATCGGCGTTCGCTCCACCGCGCGGACCGCCAGATCTCGCGGCCGATGCGGTGGGCGGTGTCCAGATACCGCGCGCTGGGCGCCTCGTCGCCCCCGTCGCGGGGCGAGCGCGTCCAGGGCAGGGCGACGAGGGGCGGGCGCCGCTCGTCGAGCGCTGCGAGCTCGTACGCGTCCTCCGAGTCCGGATTCAGATACGGCCGGGCCAGATCGATGCCCTCGTCGCCGAACCGCTCGACGACCACCCGAAGCCGATCGTGCACCGACGTCTTCCCGAGCTCGTAGGCGCGAATCAGCGCGTCGGCGAGGAGCAGACAGCGGTGCTCGCCGAAGCTCAGGCCGTTCCCGGGGTCCTCCGCCAGCCCGAGCCCCGGCGCGAGCGGCTTCGTCAGCGCCGGGACCGGCGCGCGCAGGCTCGGCGCGAGCTCCCCGTGCAGGCGCTCCAGCGTCCGGCGCGCTGCGGGGTAGTCTCGCTGTCGCAGGTAGAGCACCCCGGAGTCGCAGCGGGAGAATCGCGTCAGCTGAGTCACCACCTTGAGCTGAAACGGCAGCCCGGCGCGGTTCAGCAGCCGGGTGGCGCTCCGGGTGAGATCGACCGCGCCCTCGGCCGTGACGTTCCAGTACAGTCGGACGACATCGCGCCACGCGCCGTCCGGCAGCCATGCGTCGCCCATCGCGACGTAGCAGCCCGGCGCGCGGCCCCGCAGCTCCTTAGGCATGCGGACACTGACCAGCTGCCCCACCGTCCACGAGGCGTTCTCGGGCAGCCGACAGTCGGCCGGGCGCACCCGGATCGCGAGCCCGCTGCGACCGACGTCCGCCCACGCGTGGTCGGTCCGGAGCACCTCCCAGCCGGGCTCGAAATAGCCGGCCCCGCCGTTCGCCTCCGACAGCCGCTCCACGAATGCAGTCACCTGGACGCGGGAGACCGCCTGGTGCTCCGCCTCGAACGAGGGGTAGGCCGCGGCCTTGCTGTAGAAGTTCGCGTACAGCTGATCCTGCAGGCTGGTGAGAACGAAGGCGCGGGCCTCGCTCGGCGTCAACCCGCGCCGGAAGCGACGCCTCAATTCGGGGGATGCCCGCTTGCCGAACCAGAAGACCTCCGAGGCAGAGCGGAACCGCACGGCCCGGATGGCCGTCTCGAGCTGCTGGCGGTAGGGACTCATGGGCTAGGCGGGAGTGGCTCCGCAATGCCCAAGAGAACGCCGGCCGCCTCGAGCGGCCGCTCCACGACGTTCGCGCTCAGCTGCAGCATGTAAACCACGCTCGCGGCGAGTCGGGCGGCCCCCCGCATGTCTTCGTACGCAGCTTGCACGAGGCGCGCCCCGGCGTACTGGACACATCGGGCCAGCCAGTCGGTAGCCGTGGCGCGATCCAGCTCCATCCGGCGGACGTACGCCCGCCAGAACGCTCGCATCGCGGGCTGCATCGCCCGAAGGGGATGGCGCGCGAGCGACAGGAACTCCGCCGGCGCGGTGTTGGCCGTCACCGGCGCCGAGAGCAGCCACGCGCTGAGGCAGTCGCTGAACACCGTCCCGACGTCCCAGCGCGGATCGCCGAGGCCGGCCATCTCCCAGTCGACGAACTGGACCCGCGGGCCACCGCCGGCGGTTCGATGGACGACCTGACAGTTGTCCCACCGCAGATCGCCGTGGATCAGGCACTCCGGCCGCCATTCCTGGTCCAGGCGATCGAGCACGGCGGCGAGCTCGTGACTCTGTTGAACGACCGAGATGAGTTCGAGGCTGGCGGAGCTGGCCGTCGCAAGGGTCTCGATGCCCGGCCGATGGAGCAGGAGGAACCTGGCGGCGTGACCGGGGGCGGCGTCGTCATCGCGCCCGTCGGAGGCGGCGGATCGGGTCAGGGCGTGCAGCGTGCCGAGCGCCTGGCCGAGCGCCGTCCCAATGTCGGCGGCCACGCGCCGCGTGCGCCACTGGTGCTGGAAGAGGCTCTCCGCCTTCGGGATCAGCTCCATCACCAGCGTGCGCTGCGCGCTGTCGTACAGGCGGCACTGGGGCACGAGCTCGGCGAGCGTGGTCGCGTCCGGGTGGGCCGCGAACCACTGGTAGAGCCGCGCCTCGTGGGCGACGGTGCCGGCCGTGTCGGTGTCGCGTCCCTGCTTGAGGAAGTAGCCGGGCCCCGCCTCGCAGAGCAGCTTGAAGTTGTGATTGCGCCGCGACACGTCGACGACCTGAAGATCCGTGTCGGCGACGAGGCGGTCGTCGAGCAGCCCGCGCTCGAGCAGGTAGGGCACGACGGTCTCGACCGACAGCATCGCAGCTGCTAGGAAACCGCGTCGGCGTGAGACATCAGAATTTACAGCACCCCGGTGTGGAGCATTGCTGGGGGTTCGGACACGAGGGTCTCCCGTCGGTCCAGTTGGAGGCCCCCTCGGGCTTGGGCTGCTGCTTGTCGCCGTTACAGTCGACCAGGCTGAGGCCGAGCAGACGCCGGATGGTGTCGGCCTCGTTCGCGCGCCGCAGATGGTCGAGCAGCCCGCCCTCCAGGAAGTCGGCGGGGACGGCGGCCACCACGGCCATCGCTTCCTCGACGCGCGCCTCACGCTTGACCCAGGCGATCACGCGGCCCTCCGCGACACGCTCGGAGCGGATCGTCTCCGCCTTCGGAAACTCCAGATACCGCCCGAAATTGCGGGTCAGATAGAGGCGCCACTTCCCCGCGTCCGGGCTCGGTCCGAGATGAATACCCTCCAAGGCCATCACGCCCTGTTCGGTCATCACGCACTCTCCTCCCCGAGCGGCGAACATGAGCTACTTGCCCCGCGCGCGCGACCGCCTACGGTCCTCGTCGGACCAATCGGCTTCATCGGTCGCGCGATCAATTGTGTCGTGGTCGCGCCCACCCTCTCACGGCTCATGCGCTTGCAATGGTAGCAGACCATCGCACTCAGGAGTAGAGTGCCGTCAACACCAGCGCGCCCGTCCTTAGCTCAGGAACCACGTCATATGAGGCGATCGTGATGTGCAGTGCGGTGAACCATGGCCCCAACTCCCGCCCCCGGCTCCACCTTCACGACCGCTCCCATCCTCCGCATGACCGACGGGGAGGGCAAGACATCAATGCGAGTCCGCGCCTTTGGCCTCCTGACCATCGCGGTGATCCTTCTTATAGCTCCCACGGTCGCGCGAGCACAGATGAACGTGAATCAGTACAGCGGGCTGTCGGACAGCGAGCGAGCCCTCTACATCGTGGGGCTGATCGACGGATGGCGCCATGCCGTCGACGTGTTGAAGGGGTTGAAGGAGAGCGACACTACGGTGCGGTTCTTCGGCAAGATCGTCGACTGCACTGGACCAATGACACGGAGACAGGTGCTCGACATCGTCGACAAGTACGTCCAGGCTCATCCGGGAGAGTCGAACTGGAGCGCCCTGAGCCACGCCTACCTTGCGCTTGATAGCGCTTGCACGCGCTGAGCCTTGAGCGCGGCCTCGCGCACCGCGGCGGCCTCCGCGCGCAGATCGGTCGCCCGCCGTTCCTGCACGAGCAGGGCCGCGCGCATGGCCTCCACCTTCGTCGCCGCCGCGTCCGCCGCTCGTGTTTTCGCCTCCGCGACCCGATTCAGCGCTTTCGCCTCGCGCTGCGCCCGCTTCGCGACCTCTCGCACTTCGCGCTCTGCCTGACGCTGACGCCGCCCGTCCGCCGGGCGGCGCTCCTTCCGCGCCTTCGCGCGCGGGGACACCGCCGGGATCGGCCCCTTCGCCAGGATGTCGAAGCCGGCGGCGCCTCGCTCCTCCGTCAGGCGGCCGGCGAGCAGATCGGCGCGCAGGCCCCGGTCCGCGACGGATGCGATCAGAGTGTCGTGGAGCCGGCGCTCCAGGGCCGGTGACAGAGGGATACGGGCAAGCCTGAGTTTTTCCGAGGCGCCGCGCATGAGGGGCGCGATCGCGGCGCGGAGGCGATCCATCGCCGGTCGGAAATCACGCTGCCCAAGCTGAGCACGACGGAGATCGGTCACCGCGTCAGCCAGCGCGTTGACCTCTCGGGGCGCGCTCGCGGAGTTGTTCAGCGCCCAGACCACGGGGCTCGGGCGGCGCAGACGTCGAACGCGTCTCGCCTCCGCGACCTTCCCGTCCTTCAGGAGCTTGGCCGCGATGGCATTGCGGGCACTCACGAAGTCGCTGGGCGGCACGGAGCGTAGGTGGTCTGCTGAGTCGCCCGTCTTCATACTTCTTACTCCTCCTAAGGCTACGGATATAACCCAAAGGTCTTTGGTTGTATTGACGCGGGTAACCTTGACCCACCGCTCCCCACACTCCGATCCTATCGCGGGCGAAACCTCAACCGGGAGGAACCGCGATGGAACGACGTCAATGTTTGCGCGCGCGGCGGCGGGAGGCGGTAACGCTGTCGGGCGCGCAAGGGTGGATGTTCCTCCGCTGCAAGTGGGAGGGCAACCGCGTCCACGTCGTGTTCGACTCGCCCAACGTCAGCAACGTGTCGCTGCGTCCGGACAGCCACCAGCTGATCGCCGCCTCCTTCAACAAGACGTCGCCGGCGCGGCGGGAATCTCCGTGAACCAGGGCACGCGCCTGATGTTCCAGGGCTGCACGGCGTCACCCGCGCTCGCGCAGGCGATCGTGTTCCGGGCGGGCTGGGGCTCGACCCTCCTCGGCTGCAACTTCAAGCTGAGCCAGGTCGCGGGGCTGAACTCCGGCATCACCGTGATCCCGACCGGCTCCCTGACGTAGGTCGACTCCCCTCTCCGCTTCGGTCCGTATAGAATGCCGCCATGCCGGCACGGACGGGTGACGACTACCTCCGCGGGCTGCGGGAGCAGGAGCGGCAGGTCTGGCTGCGCGGCGAGCGCGTGAAGGACGTGACAGCCCACCCGGGGCTGGCAAGCGGGGCGCGCGCGATCGCCGCGCTCTACGACATGCAGCACGAGCCGGCCCGGGGCGACGAGATGACGTACGTGTCGCCGTCGAGCGGCGAGCGCGTCGGGCTGTCGTTCATCATCCCCCGCACCCGGGAGGACCTCGAGCGGCGCCGGGCCATGATGCTCCGCTGGGCGCGCCACACGTGCGGGATGATGGGCCGCTCGCCGGACTTTATGAACGTCACCTACGCGGCCTGGGCGGGGGCGGCCCCGTACTTCGCGCAGAACCGTCCCGAGTTCGGCGAGAACATCCGCCGCTACTACGAGTACATCCGCGAGCGCGACCTCACGCTCACGCACGCCCTCATCAACCTGCAGCGAAGCCGCAGCGCAGCGGGTCTGAACCTCCAGGAGGGTACCGCGCTGTCGGTGGTGCGCGAGACGGACTCGGGCATCGTGGTGCGCGGCGCGCGCATTCTCGCCACCCTCGGACCGCTCGCCGACGAGATCGCGGTGTACTCCCCGCGCATGAGCGACATGACGCGCGGTCACAGCCCCTTCGCCCTGAACTTCGCCATCCCGTGCGGGACGCCGGGGCTCCGGTTCTTGTGCCGTGAGAGCTTCGACCTCGGCCGCTCGCACTTCGACCACCCGCTCGGCTCGCGCTTCGAGGAGATGGACTGCGTCGTGTTCTTCGACGACGTCCCCGTCCCGTGGGAGCGCGTGTTCCTCCTCGGCGACGTGAACCTGATCAACGGGACCGGCGCACGGACGCACTCGATGGCGCACACCGCCCATCAGGGCGCCGCGAAGAACATCGCCAAGTGTGAGTTCGTGCTCGGCGTGGCCCTACTGGTGGCGGACACCCTTGGCAACGCGCAGCTCCCGCATTCCGAGGAGCGCCTCGCCGAGCTGATGCAGTACACCGAGCTGATGAAGGCGTGCACGCGGGCCGCCGAAGCCGACGCGCAGCTCGACGAGTGGGGCGTGATGTGCCCGGCGGAAGTGCCGATCGAGATGACGCGTAACCTCTTCATGACTGCGTATCCGCGGATGGTGGAGATCCTGCAGCTCCTGGGCTCCAGCAGCTTCATGATCATCCCCACGGAAGAGGACATGGGCGGCCCCCTCGGCCGGCACATCGAGCAGTACCTGGCCACCGACACCACCGCCGCGCGCGACCGGGTGAAGCTCTTCCGACTCGCGTGGGACATCGCCGGCACGTCGTTCGGCAGCCGGCAAGTGCTCTACGAGCGGTTCTTCGCTGGCGATCCGCTCGCCCGCTCCCGGTTCGTGAGCGGCATCTACCCGAAGGGCGAGGTGATGGAGCGCGTGCGGGCCTTCCTTCGCGACGAGCCGGACGGCGGGTCGGGGGGCTCGGGGTAAGGATAGAATAGCCCGGGCCGCCGGGTCTCCGACCCAAGCCCCGGCCCCGAGGAGATAACGCCATGAGCCTTCGCGCGGCCGCCGTCGTCGTGACGCTTCCCCTCATCCTCGCGGGCTGCGCGGGCACCGCGAAGGTGGCGCGCCCCGCCGATCTCACCGAGGTCACCGTGGTGGAGGCGGCCCGCCTGATCCGCCAGCGCTCGGTGACGAGCGCCGAGCTGACGGAGGCCTTCCTGGCCCGGGCCGAGGCCAATCCCGACCTCAACGCGTTCATCACGCTCGATCGCGCGGGCGCGATGGCGGCGGCGCAGAAGGCGGACGAGGCGCTCGTGGCCGGCACGAGCCGCGGGCCGCTCCACGGCGTGCCCCTGGTGGTGAAGGACAACACGCACGTGGCCGGCCTGCCGAACACGGCAGGGACCCCGGCCCTCCGCGCGTTCGTGCCCAAGGAGAACGCGCCGACCGTGCAGCGGCTCGTCGACGCGGGCGCCGTCATCCTCGGCAAGACCAACATGCATGAGCTGGCCTTCGGCATCTCCGGTTACAACGAGGGCTTCTACACGAAAGCGCCCATCGGTACGCGCAACCCCTACAATCGCACCCGCATCGCCGGCGGTAGCTCGAGCGGCACCGGCGCCGCCGTCGGCGGGCGGCTGGCGCCCGGCGGTCTCGGCAGCGACACCGGCGGCTCCGTGCGCATCCCCGCCGCGCTCACCGGCGGCGCCGGCCTGCGCCCCACCCTCCTGCGCTACGACCAGGCGGGCGTCACGCCGATCGCGCATTCGCGCGACACCGTGGGGCCGATGGCGCGGACGGTGGCCGACGTCGCGCTGCTCGACTCGGTGATCACGGGAGGTCGCCTCGCGACGCCGGCGCCACTCAGCGGGGTGAAGCTCGGAGTCTATCGCGCCTACTTCTTCAAGGACCTCGACACCGACACCGAGACGGTGACCGCGGCGGCCATCGCCAAGCTGCGCGCAGCCGGCGCCACCATCGTCGAGGTCGACATGCCCGATCTCCAGAAGCTGAACGACGCCGTCAGCTTCCCGGTGGCGCTCTACGAGGCCTATGACGATCTCAAGGCGTATCTCGCGCGGTATCAGGTCGGAAAGACGGTGGAGCAGGTGGCCCAGGAAATCGCGAGCAAGGACGTCAAGGGCACCTACGACGGCCTCGTCGTGCCGCGCAAGCTGCCCGCGCCGAACGGCGTGGTGGACGCTGCGCCCGCCTACAGGGCGGCGATGGAGCAGGGACGACCGGCGCTCGCCCAGTACTTCGCGGACGCGTTCCAGAAGAACGGCATCGACGCGCTGCTGGCGCCGACCACGGCGCGCGTGGCCGTCCCGCAGGGCGCGGACGCGAGCAGCCTCCCCACGTTCCTTCTTTTCATCCGCAACACGGATCCCGGCAGCAACGCGGGCGTCCCGGGGCTGACGGTGCCGGCGGGGCTCGGGCCGACCACCCGCCTGCCCGTCGGGCTGTCGCTCGACGGCCCGCGTGGCAGCGACGAGCGGCTGCTCGCCATCGGGCTCGCGATCGAGCAGGTGCTCGGCCGCATCCCGCCGCCGCCGCGGTAATGATTCGAGGCTCCGGCCCCCTGTCACGCGCGGCGGTGGCCCTCGCGTGGCTCTTCGTGCTGCTGCTCGGCGCGACACGCCCTGCGACCGCGCAGGCGCCCTCGATGGCGGACAGCGTCGCGACCACCGAGCCGGGGAAGTGGCCATATACCCTGCCGTTCATGTCCGACATGGCGCTGAAGCGGGGCTACGAGCTGCCGCTGCCCCTCGGCCTCTCGGGGGTCTTCTACTACGTGGAGCGCGACATCGAGATCACCGACATCCGGGTCGGCGTGGACGGGGCGCCGGTCCGCAGCGTGAGCAAGTTCTTGAACGCCGGCTCGACCAGCCACGTGAGCGTGGCGGTGGCCCGGTTCGACGCATGGCTCCTCCCCTTCCTGAACGTGTATCTGATGGCCGGCTATGTGGCCAACAACACCACCACCCGAGGCGAGCTGACCATTCCGAGACCGGGCCGGCTCCCCGGCGAGCGGACCTTCAACCTGACAGCGAAGACGGAGCTGGAGGGCTTCATGGGGGGTGGCGGGCTCACCCTCGCGGCGGGCTACCGCAGCTTCTTCGTCATGGGCGACGTGAACTACAGTCAGACGGACATCGGCTTCGACGACCGCTTCAAGGCGCTGATCGGCTCGGTGCGGACGGGCTGGAACGGGAAGGTCCTGGACGTCCCCGTCCGCTTGTGGGTGGGCGGTGTGTACTGGGGCACCCGAAGCACGGCACGATCCAGCGTGGACGTGGTCGGCGTGGGGAAGGTGGCGTTCGAGGCGGACCAGGGGCCGGAGCATCCCCTGAACGCGATGATCGGCGCACAGGTCACCCTCTTCAAGCGCTGGGACCTGTTCGCGGAGTACGGCACCAACGCCAAGGACGTCCAGACCGTCGCCGCCGGCCTCAGCTTCCGGTTCTGATCCCTCGGTGAGGGGCTACGATCCGCCGGCCGCCGAGGCCAGCGACGTGACGGCCTCGCCCACCGATTCGGCGATGGCCGGGTGCACGACGTGCCGGCCCCAGACGTTGATGCCCCGGGCGAGGGGAGAGCCCTCGCGGGCGACGGCGGCGGGCCCCTTGGCGGCGAGCTCCCGCACATAGGGCAGCGTGGCGTTGGTCAGCGCGAAAGTGGACGTGCGCGGGACCAGCGCCGGCATGTTCGCCACCCCGTAGTGCACGACACCGCCGACGCGATAGGTCGGCTCGAACACGGTGGTGGGGCGTATGGTCTCGATGCAGCCGCCCTGATCGACGGCTACGTCGACGATCACCGCGCCCTCCTTCATGCGCTCCACCATCGCGCGAGTGACGAGGCGCGGCGCTCGCACGCCCGTGACGAGCACCGCGCCCACCAGGAGATCGGCGCGCAGGAGGGCCTGCTCGATGTTGAACGCGTTCGAGGCCAGCGTCACCACCCGCCCGCGGAACATCTCGTCGATGACGCGCAGGCGGTCGAGATTGATGTCGAGGAGCGACACGTCGGCGCCGAGGCCGACCGCCATTCGCGCGGCGTTCACGCCGACCGTGCCGCCGCCGAGTATGACCACATTGCCCGGCGGCACCCCGGGCACGCCCGCGAGCAGGACGCCGCGCCCGCCGTACGCCTTGCCCAGGTAGTGCGCGCCCTCGAGCACGGCGAGCCGGCCCGCTACTTCGCTCATCGGCGTCAGGAGGGGGAGGCTGCCATCGGGACGCTGCACCGTCTCGTACGCGATCGCGATGACCTCCGCCCGCCGCAGCGCCCCCGTCAGGGCAGGCACCGCCGCGAGGTGAAGATAGGTGAAGAGGATCAGCCCGCGCCGGAACCGCGGGTATTCCTCCTCGATGGGCTCCTTGACCTTGAGGATCAGGTCCGCGCCGGACCAGACCTCGTCGACGGCGGCGAGCCGCGCGCCGACCTTCCCGTACTCGTCGTCTCGGAAGCTGCTGCCGGCCCCCGCGCCCTGCTCCACGATGACGGCATGGCCCGCGTCTACGAGCGCGTGCACGCCGGCCGGCGTGGCGGCGACACGCTGCTCGCCGAGCTTGATCTCACGAGGGACGCCGATGACCATGCCTCTCTCGTATCACCGGCGGTCGCATGCGTCCATGGGACCTAGGTCGGACGCGCTCGCGCGCGTGAGGTGCCCCGCAGTGACACACGACGTCGACGCAGTCAGCACGAAACCGATCGACGGGTCTGCCAGCGACCATACTCGAAGGGTCAAGGAAGCGCTCGGGTGCGCACGATGAGCGGATGGCGCCGCAACGTCCAGAGCAGGATCGGGACCCCGACGGCGCCGGGCAGGAGCCAATGAGCCACGGGCGGCAGCGAATGCCATAGCAGCAAGTTCGGTCCATTGTCCACGTAGAACGCCGTGAGGAGCAAGATATACGACACCGACATCCCGGTAACGTGCACCGGCAGCCAGCCACGCCAGAGGCACCGTCTCGCCATTCGGCCAACCGCTGCCGCACCAAAGGACAGAATGCCGAGCACGAGAAGATGCGTGTCATGTGGCCAGCGCAGGATTGAGAGGGCGGCCATGGTTAGCGACACCACGACGAGACTCCAGTAGTACACCGCGCCTGCAGACGGATGCCGGCCCGCATGCTTCGGACTCAACATGGCGCCGATGCCGGCGACCGTTGAGACAAGGCCGGCCGCTACGTGCACCGCCACGATACTGAGGAATACGGGGGAGGATGATGGGATGGGGATGCCGAGGACAACAACTCCTTGATCCATCATCGCGTCAGGCTAGAGCGGCTTCAGCTCTCTGCCGTCATCCTTTCCGGGCCGGGGACATGTGGCACGCCCGTAATCGAAACGCAATCTCGGCGTCCGGTCAAATTCACGAGGTGACATACCGAGGCCGCTCGATTCTGTCATCGCGATGAGCCGTGCGACATCTCGACGCGCTCAGGCTGAGCGGGAGACTCCCGCGCTTGTCGTGCGGACGTGGCTGCGGTCCCCCGCCAAGTCCCGCGGCGCCAGCATGCGAAAGGCGATCTGGCCCAGCGTCATGATGACCGCCACGTGCAGGAAGGCCAGGCCCCAGCCCTTCACCGACATGCCGCCCGAGAGGTCGAGGATCCACCCGATGACGATGGGACCGATGAAGCCGCCGACGTAGCCGGACATGGAATGCACGGCGAGGGTAGCTCCGCGGCGCGCGGGATCGGCGCTGCCGGCGGCCCCAGCGGTGAGTGAAGACGAATCCAGCCAGATGAGGAGGCCATAGACCAGGACGAGCAGCGCGGCGAGCAAATAGGACCGAGGCCCGACGAAACCGATGATGGCGCCGCAGAGCGCGGAGCCGGTCATGGCCAGGCGCACCAGCCGCTGCCGGCCGAGGCGGATCGAGGCCTCGTTGCCCGCCACGCTGATCCAGGTTCCGACCAGCCCCATCAGCATGGCCACGGTGGTCGGCGCGAGCCACGCCTTCTCCCCGGTGGCGGCGGCCACGTACGCGAGGAAGGCGACCGCCCAGCCACGCAGGGAGTTCATCTCCCACGTGTGCGCCCAGTAGCCCAGCGCGTAGGCCATGGCGGACCGGTTGCGGAGCACCGGCCGGAAGTCGAAGAGGGCCCCACCGGCCGCCGCGTGGGCGCGCCGCTCCCGTGCGGGCACGGACCAGAACACCAGGAGCCACGCCGCCAGCGTGACCACTCCGCCGGCGAGAAAGGCCTGGCGCCAGCCGTACCACGGGCCGAGCGTGCCTGCGAAGACGAACGAGATCGAGCCGGCGATGCCGATGCTCGCCGCGTGGCCCGCCACCGCGCGCGACATCAGCATGGGATCGACGCGATCGGCGAGGAGCTTGAGACCCGTCATGTACGTACCCGCCCAGCCCACGCCCGCCAGCGCGCGCAACGCGATCGCGCTCCAGAAGCCGTCTGCGAGGGCGGCGAAGCCCAGATGGCTCAGGGTGGTGAGGGCCACGCCCGTGAGGTACACGCGGCGCGCGTCGATCCGGTCCGTGAGCGTGACGAGGATGGGGACCGACAGAGCGTACGCGGCGTAGAAGACGCCGGTGATCCAGCCGGCTTCACGGTTCGTGAGGCGCCAGTCGGTCATGAACACCGGCAGCAGCGCAGGCCACGTGTACGCGCCGATCTGCGCGAAGACCTGCGCCGCGCACACGAAGCCGACGAGGCGGGCCGGGGTCAGGGGGCGGGTTCCTTCAGCCAGGCGACCAGGCGCTCGTGGATCTGGTCCCGCACGCGCCGGAAGACGGCGAGCCGCTGAGCTTCGTCGCCCTGGGCCCGCGAGGGATCCTCGAACGACCAGTGCTGGCGCTTCACGGTGCCGGGAACGAACGGGCAGCGCTCGTTGGCGTCGTCACACACCGTGATCAGGTAATCCCACGGCAGCGGCGTGACATCCTCGTAGCGTTTCGACGTATGCCCGCTGATGTCGATGTTCTTCTCGGCCATGACCCGGATGGCCAGCGGGTTCACCCTGGTCTTCTCGGTGCCCGCGCTGCCCGCCTCGAGCCGATCGCCGGCCAGGGCACGCAGGAAGCCCTCGGCCATCTGGCTCCGAGCCGAGTTGTGCGTGCACAGGAAGAGCACCCGCGGCTTGCTCACGGGAGGAGCCGCTCCACGATCACGCAGTCGCGCCACTGACCCTCCAGCTTCCCGTGGCGCTCGTAGACGCCTACCACCCGGAAGCCGCAGCGCTTGTGAAGCGCCAGGCTCGCCACGTTCTCGGGGAAGATTCTGGAGACGATCTTCCAGAAGCCCCGCTCGGCATAGGTGCGGCAGAGGGCGTCCAGCGCGGCGCGGCCGGCGCCCGAGCCGCGCGCCGCGCGCGCCACATAGACCGAGTGCTCGGCAACACCGGCGTACGCGGACCGGGTTCGATAGGCGCCGGCCCCGGCCCACGCGACGACCTGCCCCTCGCGCTCCACCACCACCGTCGGGAAGCGGTCACCCTTCTCCGCGATCTGGGTAGCGAGCTGCTCCGCCGTGCGCGGCTCGGTCTCGAAGGTGGCGATGCGGTCCGCGATGCCCTCGTTGTAGATGGCCGCGATCGCGGCCGCATCGGCCGTGGTGGCCAGACGCGTGCTGAGCGTCATCGGGCGCGGACGATCACGTCGGGCGCGGCGGCCGGCAGCGCGGGGCTCAGCCAGCGAAAGAACGCGGTCGCGCTCATGGCGCCCAGCAGCTGGGCCACGATGAAGCCGGGCGCATCGGCGGGCCGGATGCCGGCGAAGGTGTCGGAGGCGGCTCGAGCCAGCGTCACCGCCGGGTTCGCGAACGACGTCGAGGCGGTGAACCAGTAGGCGGCGGTGATATAGGCGGCCACCGCGAAGGGGACGAAGGCCGAGTGGGCGCGGACGCAACCCCAGATGACCGCCAGCAGGCCGAACGTCGCCACGAACTCGCTGAACATCTGAGCCGGCCCGGAGCGGGCATGCTGCGAGGCGAAGAAGAGCGGCAGCTCGAACATCGTGTGGGCGGCGGCCACGCCCGCGTAGGCCCCGAGCACCTGCGCGCCGACATACGGCAGGACGTGGGACCACGCGATGCCTCCCTGCCAGGCGTCGGCGAGGGTGACGGCGGGGTTGAAGTGGGCGCCCGAGATCGGACCGAACGTCAGGATCAGGGCGACCAATGCCGCGCCGGTTGCGACCGTGTTGGCGAGGAGCGCCAATGCGACATTGCCGCCGGCCAGGCGCTCGGCCATGATGCCAGAGCCCACGACGGCTGCGAGGAGCATAGCGGTCCCCACGCATTCCGCGGCCAGTCGTCGGGCAAGATTCGGTCGGCTGCTCACGCGGAGCCGCAGCAGGATCCGCCCTTGGCGAGCGGAAGTATCCCGCGGCTCTTCTGCGGCTCGTCGCCTTCCAGGTCGTAGTTGAGGTGGTAGACCTCCCACTCCACGCCGTCCGGGTCCTTCACCCAGAACTTGTCCTGATTCGCGTGGCAGCAGTCGACGCCCAACTCTTCCTGCACCGGTAGGCCGGCGGCCTTCACTCGCGCCAGCTCGGCCATCACCGTCGCCACCGCGTCCACCTGGACGCCGACGTGGTCGATGGTGCCGGCGGCGGCGGCCCCGCCGCTCGAGAGCGCCAGGTTCACGGGCGCCCAGTCGGGCAGGAACTTGACGTAGCCCGGCTTGATCTTGACCGGCGCCGTCCCGAGGAACTGCTCGTAGAAGGCGCGGCTCTTCGTCAGGTCCGAGACATGCAGGTGAAGATGAACCTTCGCGCTCATGATGGTCCCTCCCTAGCAGCAGGCGGTGAGAAGCCGGACAAGCGTCGTCACTGCCTCCCGCTTCACGGAATAGTAGATGTAGCGCTCTTCCTTCCGGCTCTCGACGAGTCCCGCCCGCCGGAGCAGATCCAGATGATGCGAGAGCGTGGGGCCGGGGATCTCGACCTCGGCTTGTATCTCGCCGGCGGACAGCTCCTTGCCCGCGTGCACGAGGCAAAAGAACACCTGAAGACGAGAGAGGTGGGCGAGCGCCTTGAACGCTTCGACGTGCTCCTCGCTCGCGTGGAGCTGGGCGAGGGGAAGCCGTGCGATGGTCTTCATGTGTCGATCGCCATGCTGGTGATCCCTTCCCGAACTGGATTTAGACATTTCCATAGTTATCGAAATATGGTATGAATGTCAAGTCTTATGAATATGACGAGCCCGAGCGCGCGCGCAACCTGGTCGGCACGGATCACCGACCCCATGGTCACCGCCGTGCTCGCGCTCGGGATCACCCAGATCACGGCCTGGGGGACCAGCTACTACTGCCTCGGGGTGCTCGCCGGGCCCATCAGTCAGGACACGGGTTGGAGCCGGGGCTTCGTGTTCCTCGGGTTCACGGTCGCGCTCCTCGCCATGGGCATCGTGTCGAGCTGGGTGGGGCGCCTTATCGACCGGCACGGCGGCCGCAAGGTGATGACGCTCGGCACCATCCTGGTGTCGGCTGGCCTGTTCGCGCTCGGTCACGTTCACAGCGAGGCGGCGTATCTCGCGGTGTGGGCGTTCCTCGGCATCGGGATGCGGCTCTGTCTCTACGACGCTGCCTTCGCCGCGCTGGTGCAGGTCGCGCCGTCACGCGGACGGAAGGCGATCTCGTATCTCACGCTCTTCGGCGCATTCGCGTCGTCCGTCTTTTGGGTCGTCGGGCACGAGCTGAATCAGCGGGTGGGATGGCGGGAGACCTTGGTCCTCTTCGCGCTGATCAACTTGGTGATCTGTCTGCCGCTGCACTGGTTCGGGCTCGCGCGGCGCGAGCCTGCGGGACGCGCCCCCACCCCGCGCGGCGCGCCCGCCGCCTCCCCCGAGGACCCGCCCCTCGAGGGGCGCGCCCGCTCGGTGGCCATCGTGCTCTTCGCCCTCATCATGTCGCTCAACGGCTTCGTGTTCGGCGTGGTCTCGGTGCAGCTGGTCCCGCTGCTCGAGGCGGCGGGCTTGGTCACCGCGGTCGCGGTGTGGGTGGCCTCACTGAAGGGGGTTGCGCAGTTCGGCGGGCGCGTGGTCGAGATCGTCTTCGCCCGCAATCTACGGGCCATCACCGTCGGCCGCATCGCCGTCGCGGTGCTTCCGCCGTCGCTGCTACTGCTCCTGAGCGGAACCGGCCATCTGTACATGGTCGTGGCGTTCACGCTGCTCATGGGGGCCTCCCAGGGCGTGATCACGATCGTGCGCGGCGCCGTACCCCTGGTCATGTTCGGCGCCCAGGGCTACGGGGCCGTGCTCGGCGCCATCGCCGCGCCGGTGCTGATCGTCAATGCGGCTTCGCCCACCGCGTTCGCGTGGATCGTGGACCGCTGGGGCTGGCCCACCGCGCGCGTGTCCCTGCTGGTGGGCTCCGCCGCCGCGTGGGTCGTCATGGAGCTGATGTCGGCCTGGTATGAACGGCAGCGGCGCCCCGCCGCGGGCGCGGTGAACCGTCGAGGCGTGGTGCGCGAGTGAGTCCCGCCGCGATCACCATCCGCGACGCGGAGGAGCGCGATCTTCCGGTTATCAACGCGATCTTCAACCTCGAGGTCGTGGAGTCGGCGTTCCTCTACGTCGAGGCGCCGGTCAGCGCCGACGACCGGCTCGCGTGGCTGCGAACGCATCGGATGGCGCGCCTGCCCGTCATCGTGGCGGTCGACCCAGGCGACCCGACGACGGTCCTGGGCTGGGCGTCCCTCTCTCCGTACCGGGTATCGAGCGGCTACCGGTTCACGCTGGAGGCGAGCGTCTACGTCGCGCGCGGCTCGCATCGCCGCGGCATCGGGCGCGCTCTGCTTGCCGCCCTCCACGAGCGGGCGCAGGCGCGCGAGGCGCACGCGATCGTCGCGAGCATCGACAGCGAGAACACGCCGAGCATCGCGCTCTTCGAGCGATTCGGCTACGTCGAGGCGGCGCGCCTGACCGAGGTCGGTCGGAAATTCGACCGGTGGCGCACCCAGCTCCTCTTCCTGCTCAAGGTCTCTAGGCCACCACGCACTCGTAGGGCAGGAGCTGCCGCGGGCGCGCGAGATCGTTGAGGCGGGCCCCACCGTACAGCGCCTGCTCCGAGCTCCACTTCGCGCGGCCGCCGGGAAGCGACCCCTCCGATACGGGCTGCGGAGTACCGGCGAGATTGAAGAGCGCGCGGAGCACAGCGCCGCTGGCCGCATTTCCCCGGGTGAGCTCCAGCACGGGTCCCGCCGCCGCGTCCGGCAGCAGTCGCACGGAAGGCCGCGTGAAGTCCCGCAGCGCCGGCCACTCGCGCCGCGCGGCCAGCAGATCCCGGTAGAGCTGCCGCAGTCCCGCGCGTGGCGAGCCCTCGGGCCACGACCAGTCGAGCCGGGCCGAGCGGAACGTGGTCTCGGCGCCCGGGTCCGGCACCTCGCCTTGCCACGCGAAGGCCGCGAATTCCTGCGCGCGGCCTTCACGCACTGCCCGCATCAGCCGCGGGTCGCCGAACGAGCAGAAGAACGGGAAGGGGTGCGTCTCGCCGTACTCCTGGCCCATGAAGAGCAACGGCAAGTATGGCGAGAGGAGCAGCAGGCACGCGGCCAGGCGCTGGGCGGCCGGGTCGGGGAGCAGGGTCGAGAGGCGGTCGCCGCGCGCGCGATTGCCGACCTGATCGTGATTCTGCACGCACACGACAAAGCGATCGGGCCCGAGATCCGGCGGCAGCGGCGCGCCATGATGACGCCGGCGGTGCACGCTGTAGTCCCCCGCATAGACGAAGGGCGTCTCGAGCGCGCGCGCGATCTGCCACGCCGAGCCGAAGTCCGCGTAGTAGCCCTGCCGCTCGCCGGTGAGATGGGTGTGCACGGCGTGGTGGAAGTCGTCCGCCCACTGGGCATCCAGGCCGAAGCCGCCGCGCGTGGCCCCCGCCAGCACGCGCGGGTCGTTCTGATCGCTCTCCGCGATCACGTGCAGCGGCCGGCCCATGCGGGCCGCCGCGTCGTCCGCCAGCTCCTGGATCGCACGCAGGATGTGGCGCGCCCCCAGGTCGTAGATCGCGTGCACCGCGTCGAGCCTGAGCCCGTCCAGATGAAACTCCTCCAGCCACATGCGCACATTGTCGAGCACGAACGCACGGACACCGTCGGAGCCGGGCCCGTCGTAGTTCACCGCGGCGCCCCACGGCGTCCGGTAATGATCGGTGAAGTACGGGCCGAACTCGCCGAGGTAGTTACCCTCGGGCCCGAGATGGTTGTAGACGACGTCGAGCACGACGGCGACCTCGGCCGCGTGGCAGGCGTCCACCAGTCGCTGGAGTCCGCGCGGCCCGCCGTAGGACTCCTGGGCCGCGTAGAGGAACGTCCCGTCATAGCCCCAGTTCCGCGCGCCGGGGAACTGCGCGATCGGCATCAGCTCGAGCGCGGTGACGCCCAGCTCGCGCAGCGCAGGCACCCGGGGGATGATGGCCTCGAACGTGCCCTCGGGCGTGAACGTCCCCACGTGGAGCTCGTAGAAGACGAGATCCCGCCGCGGCACCCCGCCCCAGCGCGCGTCCGTCCAGGCGAACTTGTCTGGCCGCACCACCGCCGACGGTCCGTGTACGCCGTCCGGCTGCCACAGCGAGCAGGGATCCGGGCGCTCGGGGCCGTCGTCGAGCCGGTACGCGTAGCGCTGCCCCTCGTGAATGGCGGGAAGCCGGGCGGAGAAGTCACCCGCCTCTCCCGCGCTCATCGGGTGGACACGCCGCTTCGTCCCGTCCACGAGCACCAGGTCCACGCGGTGGGCGCGGGGCGCCCAGACACGCCAGCACGTCGAGCCGTCGGGCTCGCCGGTCGCACCGGCACGCCGCCTCGCTTCAGTGCGATTCACGTCGTGAGACCCCAGCAAGTCATGTGCCGCCCAGTCGAAACACCGCTCGGTAAAAGGTGACCAGGTGACCGAGCAAATCTTCTACCCCTGCTTCCGCCACACACGCTTAATCCGCGTCATTTCTATCCGCCGGTCCCGGCACGTCGTTTGCGTTATAAGGGGATGGTGAACCCACCCATGAGAGTGTGGCCGGGGCGGCCGTATCCGCTGGGAGCGACCTGGGACGGCGCCGGCGTCAACTTCGCCCTGTTCTCCGAGAATGCGACCAAGGTGGAGCTCTGCCTGTTCAATTCCGCGGAGGACTCGGTGGAATCGCGGCGCATCGTCCTCGAGGAATACACCGATCAGGTCTGGCACGCCTACCTTCCCGACGTGCAGCCCGGCCAGCTCTACGGCTACCGGGTGGACGGCCCCTATGAGCCGGCGCAGGGCCACCGCTTCAATCCTAGCAAGGTGGTCCTCGATCCCTACGCCAAGGCGATCGGCCGCTCGCTCCGATGGGACGACGCGCTGTTCGGCTATCGCGTCGGCGACGAGGCCGCCGATCTCTCGCGCGACGACCGCGACAGCGCCGCCTTCGCGCCGCTGGGGCAGGTGGTCGACTCCGCGTTCACCTGGGGTGACGATCGCCCCCCGCGCACGCCCTGGCACAAGACGCTGATCTACGAGACACACGTTCGCGGGTTCACCAAGCGCCACGGGGACGTCCCCGAGAAGCTCCGCGGCACCTACGCGGGCCTTGCCTCCGAGGCGGCCATCCGCCACCTGCGCGAGCTCGGCGTGACCGCGGTGGAGTTGATGCCGGTACACCACTTCCTGCGGGAGCGCCACCTCCTCGAGAAGGGCCTCACCAACTACTGGGGCTACAACACCCTGGGCTACTTCGCGCCCGAGCCCACCTACGACGCGCCCGGCAACGCGCTGAGCCCGGTGGCGGGGTTCAAGACCATGGTGCGCGCGCTGCATACCGCCGGGATCGAGGTGATCCTCGACGTCGTCTACAACCACAGCGCCGAGGGCAATCAGCTCGGCCCCACGCTCTCGATGCGGGGCATCGACAACGCCTCCTACTACCGACTGGGGCCCGAGCCGCGCGCCTACATGGACTTCACCGGCTGCGGGAACACGCTGAACATGCAGCATCCGCGCGTGCTCCAGCTCGTGATGGACAGTCTCCGCTACTGGGTGATGGAGATGCACGTCGACGGCTTCCGCTTCGATCTCGCGAGCACGCTGGCTCGCGAGCTGTTCGAGGTCAATCGCCTGGGCGCCTTCTTCGACATCATCCACCAAGACACGGTGCTGTCTCAGGTGAAGCTGATCGCCGAGCCGTGGGACGTGGGCCCCGGCGGGTATCAGGTCGGCAACTTCCCGGTGCTGTGGGCGGAGTGGAACGGCCGGTACCGCGACAGCGTCCGCCGGTTCTGGAAGGGCGACGGCGGGCTGGTCTCGGACTTCGCCACGCGTCTTGCCGGCTCCAGCGACCTCTACCAGGGCACGGGCCGGGCGCCCTACGCGAGCGTCAACTTCGTCACCTGCCACGACGGCTTCACGCTGCACGATCTGGTCTCCTACACCGAGAAGCACAACGAGGCCAACGGGGAAGACAACCGCGACGGCACCAACGACAATAGCTCCTGGAACTGCGGCGCGGAGGGTCCGAGCGAGGATCCCGAGATCGTCGAGTGCCGCGAGCGGCGCAAGCGCGCGTTCATCGCCACGCTGTTCTTCTCCCAGGGCGTGCCGATGCTCCTCGCCGGCGACGAGCTGTCCCATACCCAGCGCGGCAACAACAACGCCTACTGCCAGGACAACGAGATCACGTGGCTCGACTGGGAGCTCGACCACCGCGAGCAGGAGTTCCTGGCGTTCGTGAAGCAGGTGAGCCGCCTTTGGCAGACGCAGCCCGTGCTGCAGCGACGGAAGTGGTTCCAGAACCGCTCCATCCGCGGCACGGGGATCAAGGACATCTTGTGGTTCACCCCCGGTGGGCAGGAGATGTCCGACACGGACTGGACCACCGACTTCGTGAAGTGCCTGGGCGTGCGGCTGGCCGGAGACCTGATCGGCCACGTGGACGAGCGGGGCGAGCCGGTGACCGGCGACACGCTGCTTCTGCTCCTCAACGCGCATCACGAAGAAGTGCTGTTCACGCTGCCGCCGCTCGATCCCGAATACCGCTGGGAGCCGCTGCTCGACACCGCGAACGGCAAGCTGGGCCAGAGCCTGGTCGTCGAAGGCGCGCCGTATCCGCTTCAGGCCCGCTCGTTCGCGGTGCTGCGCCGGGCGGGTCCGCCTCCGTGACGTCCCGGCCCCGGCCCGAGGCGACGTACCGCCTCCAGCTCCACGCCGGGTTCACCTTTCGCGACGCGCTCCGGATCGTCCCGTACCTGCGCGACCTCGGCATCACCCACTGCTATGCCTCGCCCTACCTCAAGGCGCGGCCCGGCAGCACGCACGGCTACAACATCATCGATCACTCCGCGCTGAACCCCGAGATCGGCAACGAGGAGGAGCACGACCGGTTCGTGGCGGCCCTTCACGCCCACGGTCTCGGCCTCATCCTCGACATGGTGCCGAACCACATGAGCGTCGCCACCAACGACAATGCCTGGTGGAACGACGTGCTGGAGAACGGCCCCGCCTCGCGCTACGCGGGGTACTTCGACATCGCCTGGGAGGCGGCACCCCGCGCGCAGCTCCACAACAAGGTCCTGCTGCCCGCCCTCGGCGAGCCGTACGGCGACGCGCTGGAAAACGGCCGCCTCGCGCTCGTCTTCGAGGGCGGCGCCTTCGTCATCCGCTACGGCGAGCGGCGATTTCCGGTGGCGCCGCCGACCTACGCGCGTGTGCTCGAGCACCGGCTGGACGAGCTCGAGCGCGAGCTGGGCGCGGACTCGCCCGCGCTCGCGGAGTACCAGAGCATTCTCACCGCGGTCCGGAACCTGCCCCGCCGGACCGAGGTCGAACCCGCCCGGGTGGCCGAGCGCGCCCGCGAGAAGGAAGTGATCAAGCGCCGGCTCGCCGCGCTCGTCGCCGAGCATCCCGCCGTCGACGCGTTCATCGCCGGCACCCTCGCCCGCTTCAACGGCAGGCCCGGGGATCCCGCGAGCTTCGACCTCCTCGACGAGCTTTTGGAGCACGAGTGCTACCGCCTCTCGCATTGGCGGGTGGCGACCGACGAGATCAACTATCGGCGGTTCTTCGACGTCAACGATCTCGCCGCTCTGCGCATGGAGCGGCTCGAGGTCTTCGAGGCCACCCACGCCCTCGTCCTCCACCTGGTCGCGGAGGGCAAGCTCGACGGCCTGCGCATCGACCACCCGGACGGCCTCTTCGATCCCGGCCAGTACTTCCAGCGGCTGCGCGAGCGCGGCGTCCCCTACGTGGTGGCGGAGAAGATCCTGGCTGCGGGGGAGCCGTTTCCGGAGACGTGGGCGGTCGATGGCACGTGCGGATACGAGCTGATCAACGAGATCAATGGGCTTTTCGTCGACGGCGCGCAGGTGGAGGCGTTCACCGCGCTCCACGGCGCCTTCACCGGGGAGGATCTCTCGTTCGCCCAGGTGGCCTACGAGAAGAAGGTGCTCATCCTGAACACGTCGCTGGCGAGCGAGCTCCACATGCTCACGCATGAGCTGGACGAGCTCGCCCAGCGGCGCCGCGCCTCGCGCGACTTCACCTTCAACACGCTTCGGGATGCCCTGCGTGAAGTCATCGCCTGCTTCCCCGTCTACCGCTCGTACATCGACGACGCCGGTCCCCGCGAGCTCGACCGCCGGCACGTCGAGACCGCGGTCCGCCGCGCCGCCCTGCGGAACCCCATCATGAGCTTCCGCGTGTTCCGCTTCATCCGCGACGTGCTGCTGGAGCCCCCGCCCGCCGGCGCCGAGGAGGATCGGGCGGAGCGGCGCCGCTTCGCGGGCACCTTCCAGCAGGTGACGGCGCCGGTCATGGCCAAGGGTGTCGAGGACACCGCCTTCTACGTCTACAACCGCCTCGTGTCCCTTAACGAGGTCGGTGGGGACCCCGGTCGCTTCGGGGTCAGCCCGGACGCCCTGCACCGGTTCTGCGCGGAGCGGCAGCGTGCCTGGCCGCACGCGCTCTCGCCCATGTCAACGCACGACACGAAGCGCAGCGAGGACGTGCGGGCGCGCCTCGACGTACTCTCGGAGCTCCCCGAAGCCTGGGGCGGGGCGGTGCGGCGCTGGCGTCGCCTCAACGAGCCGCAACGGGTGCGCGTGGACGACCTCGCCGTGCCCGACCCCAACGCGGAATATCTCCTCTACCAGACCCTCGTCGGCGTCTGGCCGCTCGAGGCCGACCCGGCGGTGGATCCCCTGGCGGCGCGCCTCCAGGCCTACATGGAGAAGGCGCTCCACGAGGCCAAGGTCCACACGAGCTGGATCAATCCCAACGAACCCTACGATGACGCCGTGCGCGAGTTCGTCGCCCGCATCCTCGATCCGGGGAGGAGCCGCGCGTTCCTCGACGACTTTGGGACGTTCCAGCGCCGGATCAGCCACTACGGGCTCTTCAACTCCTTGTCCCAGACGCTGCTGCGCATCGCATGCCCGGGCGCGCCGGACACGTACCAGGGCACCGAGTCGTGGCGCTTCGACCTGGTGGATCCCGACAACCGCCGGCCGGTGGACTATGCGCGGCTCCGGGCCATGCTCGACGATCTCGGACGCGCGGAGGCCACGCCCGGCCTCCCCCGCGGGAAGCTCGCCCGCGAGCTAGTGGCCGCGAAGGAGGACGGGCGCGTCAAGCTCTACCTGACGTCCCGCGCGCTCCGTTGCCGGCGCGACCATCCGGGCCTCTTCAGCGCCGGCGACTATCTCCCGCTCACGCCGGCCGGCGAGCAGGCGGCGCATTGCTTCGCCTTCGCGCGCAAGGCCGGTGACGCCTGGGCGATCGCCGCGGTGCCACGGCTCCTCACGCGGCTCCTCCCCGAGCCGCCGCAGGCGCCGCTGGGGCCGGAGGTCTGGGGCGACACCCGGCTCCCGCTGCCGGAGATTCCGACGATGCGCTGGACGAATCTCTTCACCGGCGAACGGCTCGATCCGGCGATGCGGAACGGCGTGGACGCGCTCGCGGCGGGCGACGTCTTCCGCGACTTCCCCGTCGCGCTCCTGCTCGCTCAGGCGCGGTAGTACACCGTCCGCCAGGCGGTGAAGCGATGACGCCACCCCCGGAGCGACGGCATCCGCCCGCCCAGGTAGCGCGTGAGCCGATCCGCGAAGATCGTAGCGCGCGAGGGATAGAGCTGAGTGAGGGGGCCCACGCGCGCGTTCACGCCCACGAGGTAACGCCGGAAGTCGTTCCGGGGCCCGCCCACGTCGATCGTCCACTTCTCTTCGATGTGGCGGTAGCTCGCCATGACCGCCGGGATGTCCCACTTCCAGCGGTGGAACGCCACGTCCATCGCGTGCTCGAGCAGCGGGGGATAGTAGAGGTACACGCAGGAGGCGGGCTCGAACATCATGCGGCGGCCCGCCCGGCTCAGGGTCAGGCCGGAGTCGATGTCGCCGCCCTCGCGCAGACGCTCGTCGTAGATGCCCAGCCCGAGCGCGTCCTCCACCACCAGCAGCTGGCAGTGCACCTCGCCGAAGTCGATCTCGCGGCGCACGAGATTGGTGGTCTCGCAGACCTTCTGATGCTGGAAGCGCAGCTCCATGGTGCCGTAGGCCTTGCCGCCCTCGTGGGTGATGAAGAGATCGTTGCCGGCGGTGTGGATCTTGTCGTTCCCGTCCAGGATGAGGGGCACGACCTGGCTCGCCTCCGTCTCGCGCTGGCAGCGGAGCAGGGGCGCGAGCCAGCCCGGGCGGACGAAGACGTTGTTGTCCACACACACCGCCAGGCACGTGGTGGCCTCGCGGAGCGCGCGATTGCGCGGCTCGCCGGTGGTGCGAAAGCCCGGGTCGAGGATCAGTCGCGCTCGCCCGGCGAGGCGCTGCTCAAGGCGGGATCGAACGGACGCCGGGGCGCCGCCCATCGCCACGATGAGATCGTGCGGCTCCGGCGTGTTGGCCTCGAGATGGTCGAGACACTCGTCGGTGACGGAGAAGAGATCGCGCGGGGTGACGACGATTGTGCAGCGCTCGGTGGTGTGGGCCGGCGATGCGGGCTCCATGGACAGGGCCTCCCTCTATCCCACCTCGGCGCGGATGCGTCCGTGCAGGGCGGCGAGCGCGTCCGCCATGGCGTCCACCGAGCGCGCGCCCGACTGGAAGAGCGCGGTGGCGTTCAGCGACACCCACTGAAAGCCCATGGCCTTGAGCTCGGCCACGCGCGCGACCACGCGGTCGGCCTCGGCATAGAAGCGCTTGCCCTCCGCGTCGCGCGGGGGCGGGGCCACCATGCTCTGCAGGCCGATCGACGCGGGATCGCGGCCCGCCGCCTCCGCGTGGCGCCGGATCGACTCGATGGACCGGCGCGCGTCCGCGGCATCGGTGATGCGGCTGGCCAGCCAGCCGTCGCCCAGACGCCCGACGCGCCGGAATGCCGCGTCGGAGTAGCCGCCGATCCACACGGGGATCTGTCGCCCCTGGGGCGGCTTGGGCTCCATGGCCATCGCGACCGCACGGTAGTGGACGCCCGCGAAGTCCACGCGCGCCTCGCCCCAGTACGCGCGCATGAGCGTGATGGCCTCGTCCATCCGCGCCCCGCGGGTGCGGAAGCTCTCGCCCAGCGCCTCGTACTCGGCCTCCTGCCAGCCCACGCCCACGCCGAGCCGCACGCGCCCGCCGGACAGCGTGTCGAGCGTGCTGACCTGCTTGGCCACCAGCACGGGCTCGCGCTGGGGCAGGACCAGCACCTCGGTGCCCAAGGTCACGCGCGTGGTCACCGCGGCCAGGTGGGCCAGCGTCATCAGCGCCTCGAGGATCGGCATGCCGGCGTTGTACGGCCCGGGCGGCCGGCCCTCGATGGGATGGCCCATGACCACGTGGTCGAAGATGTCGATGTGGTCGAAGCCGATGCGCTCGAGGGCGCGGGCCATCCGCTGCACGGCCTCGGGCCCCTCCCGGTAGGACACGCTGGGAAACTCGACGGAGAGTTTCATGGCTCGCCAATTAGCGCCGGGATGCCCGCCTATGTCAAGATTGGCCCCAGGTAACCATGCGACGAGTCCTCGCGGCATGCTGCGGGCTGATGCTCTGGATCGGCGCCGTGCCGGCCCGGGCGGAGGACTCGGACGCGCTGCGCGGTTACTTCCAGTTGAAGCTCGGCGACTCAGCGGTCACGAGCTCCGGCGTGCATGACTACTACGGGTTCGGCGTCGGGCTCAATCTCAACCGCTACGTGGGCGTGGAGCTCTCCGGCGATCACTTCGAGATCTTTCCCAAGGTCTCGGGCCGCGAGATCGGTGAGTACGGTGTCTTCGCCATTATGCCGCAGGTCCGGCTGCGCGTCCCGGTTCTGGGCGATCGGCTCGTGCCCTACGCGATCGCCGGCGCGGGTATCGCCGTGACCGACTTCAACGACCGCAAGTCGCCCGCCTTCGGCCTCGAGGTGAAAGATCAATCCACGACGCCGGTCGGGACCGTGGGCGCCGGGATCGAGTACTTCCTGGCCGACAACATCGCGCTGGGCGTGGAGTTCAAGTACCTCTTCGCCGGGGACCAGACGCTCAAGGTGGGCGGCGCCTCGCATCGCGTCAATGCCTCCACGCCGCTCGCCTCGTTCAGCGTGCGCATGTTCTACCCGGAGCTCCACCCGGCGTCGGTCGAAGCGGCGCCGGAGCCCGCGCCGCTCCGCCTTTACGGCGGCTTCCGGCTCGGCTTCGTGGTGCCGACCGGCACCGACATCGGCCCGGGGGTGGAGGCGCGTCCGATGCCCTACGCGATCGGCGGAAAGCTCAACGAGCATTACGGCGTCGGGATCGGCCTGGACATCGGGCGCTACTTCGGGGTCGAGGTCTCGGTCGAGGGCTACGAGGTCGCGATGGCGCTCAAGAACGTCGGCAGCGTGGGCGAGTACGCGCTCTACACCGTCGTGCCCCAGGCCCGCGTGCGCTACCCGCTACTGGACGGGCGCCTCGTGCCCTACCTCATCGGCGGCGTGGGCTACGGCTTCGTGGAGTTCAATGACCGCAAGCCCCGCGGCGCCGACTTGTCGATCAAGAACAAGGGCTCGTCCAGTTCGTATGCGGCCACCCTCGGCGCCGGCATCGAGTACTTCGTCACCCGGCGCATCGCCGCCGGCATCGAGTCGAAGTACAGCTACTCGCCCGGGCATCCGCTCCAGATCAACGACGGACCCGAGCGGGACGGCACCCTGCAGGGCGTGGTCGTCACCGCGGGGCTCCGCGTCTACCTCTTCGACTTCGGCCGGTAGCACATGGGAGCGTGGCGAGCGCGCGTGCGATGGAATCCCCTCGCCAGACCGATAGGTGTCTAGGCCCTTGGTCCCATGGCCGGCGCGGCGCGTGTGTCTTTAGGCTCGCTCCAGAGGAGGGAACCCATCATGACGATCGTGCGACTGGCGATGGCGCTCCTGTTCGTCACCGTGCTCACCACCGGCTGCGCCTACTACTACAAGGTCGTCGACACCAGTAGCGGGCAGGTCTACTACACTACGGACGTCGCGCGAGAGCCGAACAACGTCCGCTTCAAGGATGCGAGGACCGGCAAGGAGATGGTGATCCCGACGGCGAACGTCCAATCCATTACCCAGGACGAGTACCGGGCCGGGCTGGGCCGCTAGCCGGGCCGCGCGCGGTCCGCGGCGCCGCCTTGAGCAGCTCCGCGAGGGCCTCGGCCACCGCGGGCGGCGTCGCCGTGTCCTTGTAGGCGGCGAGGCGCTGATAGATGTCGGCGGCCGCCTCGTGGAAGCCGGCGGGAAGGCCGGCGTCCGCGAGCGCACGCGCGTCCTCCTCCATCTCGCCCACGAAGCGCCATGCCTTGCGCGCGTTGTCGTTGACCGCGCGCTGCGAGCGGGCGGGCAGATCCGGCTGGGAGAGCGCCCACTCCGCCAGCAGCGCCTCGTCCACCCCCTCGGCGAGCGCGTAGGCGCGGATCGCCATGAGCAGCGCCTGGCTCGCCTTGTTCCAGCCGCCGTAGGCGATCTTCAGCGCGGACGCGGCCGGCGGCGCGCCCGGCAGGACGATGGGCGTGACGGGCCCCGCCTCGAGCAGCCGCTTCACCGCGGCCGCCTCCGTCCCCGCCAGATAGATGCGCGCGGCGCCGGGCTTGCGGTTCGCGGGGCCGATGATGCCGCCGTCCACGAAGCGCCCGCCTGCGTCCTCGATGAGCCGCTTGATCGTCATGGCGGTCTCAGTGGCGATCGCGTTGGCGTCCACGAAGATCCCGCGGAAGCGGAAGCCCGCGACCTCGCGCGCCACGCCGAGGGCCGCGTGCGGCGGCGCCACCGACACGATGGTCGCGGCCTGCTTGGCGAGCGCCTCGAGCGAGCCCGCGTCGTCCAGGCCGAGCCCCGCCGCGCGCTCGCGCGTCTGAGCACCGCGGCCCGCGGAGGCCCACAGCACGCGGTTGCCGCTCGCCACCAGCGTGGCGCCGATCGCGGATCCCATCTCCCCAGGATGGAGGAGCCCGACCACCGGCCTATCGCTCATCGCGGCCTCCTAGCTGACGCCCGGCTCGAGCAGGGTGAGGGTGCGCGCATCGGCGTCGAGCTCGCCGAGGCAGCCCACCGGCACCGTGGTCTGGTCCTCGACGTGTCCGATCATGAGTCCCGCCACCGCAGGGATCTTGAGCGTCTGGCACCGCTCGGCGAGGATGTCCTCGAGCACGCGGTTCTGGACGAAGGACGCCGACGGGCCGCCCTCGGTGAATTTTCCGAAGGCGAGGCCCGCGAGCCCGTCGAGTGCGCCCGCGAGCCACAGCTGGGTCAGCATCCGGTCGATCCGGTAGTGGGGCTCGTCCACGTCCTCGAGGAACAGGATGGCGCCGCGGAGATCGGGGAAGTACGGCGTCCCCACGAGGTGCGCCATCAAGCAGAGGTTCCCCCCGATGAGGGGGCCACGCGCGCGGCCCGAGACGAGCGTGGTCACGCGATTTTCCCACTCCACCTGACCGGGCCGTGGCTCGAAGGCGGGCGGGGCGCCGAGGCGCACGGGCGCCCGAGGCGTCATGACCACCTGGGTGAGCTGCTCGAGGGTGTAGGGCGTGAAGGCACGCCACGCCACCGGGCCGTGGAACGACACGAGGCCGGCCTTGGTGTGGAGCGCCATGTGGAGCGCGGTGATGTCGCTGTAGCCGAGCAGGGGCTTGGGGTTGGCGCGCATCTGTCCGAAGTCGAGGAGGGGCAGGAGCCGCGAGGCGCCGTAGCCGCCCCGCGCGCACCAGACCGCGTCGATGCCGTCGTCGGCGAACATGGCGTTGAGGTCGGCGGCGCGCGCGGCGTCGCCGCCGGCGAGATAGCCCTCGCGGTCGAAGAGATGGGCGCCCGGGCGGACGCGGAAGCCCAGCGACTCGATGGTCTCGACGGCGAAGCGGAGCCGCTCCGGCTCGTTCGCCGCGGACGACGGCGCCACCAGACCCACGGTCTGTCCCGGCGAGAGTCGGCGCGGCCGGACCAGGCTCACTGGATGACGTCGTCGGCGCGCTTGAGGAGCGAGGCGGGCAGGGTGACGCCGAGGGCCTTGGCCGTCTTCACGTTCACGACCAGCTCGAACGCGGGCGGCTGATCCACCGGCAGCTCCGAGGGCTTGGCGCCCCTGAAGATGCGCGCCACGTAGTCCGAGGCGCGCCGGTACACGTCGCGCAGGCGCGGGCCGTAGGACACGAGCCCGCCCGCTTCCACGCTGGTGCGCGAGACGTTGATGTTAGGCAGCTTGCGCTGCACCGCCAGGTCGGCGATCTGAGCGCGATGCACGTATGTGAGCGGGTCGCCGAGCACGTAGAGTGCGTCGGCCCGCTCCCGCGCCGCCTGGTCAAACGCGGCATCGAAGTCAGCCGGTCCGCGGACCTCGAGGGGGAGCAGCGTGAGCTTCTGCGGCTGGGCCGCCGCGGGGATCTCGCGCGCGAGCAGCTCGCGGTGCGTGGCGTTGTCTGGATTGGCGAGCACGGCCAGCCGCGTGGCCTTCGGCGCCACTTCCTTCAGGACCTGCAGTCGCCGGCTGACGAGCACGTCCGGCGCGTAGGTCGCGAGGCCGGTCACGTTACCGCCGGGGCGCGCCAGGCTGCCGACCAGCTTCTGCCCCACGGGATCGGAGACGACGAGGAACACGACGGGGATGGTGCGGGTCGCGTCGGCGGCGGCATGGGCAGGCAGGGCGGAGGACGCGACGATCACGTCCACCTTGGCCCGCACGAGCTCGGCGGCGAGGGCGGGCAGGCGGTCGAAGCGGCCTTCGGACGAGCGCCACTCGATCACGAGATTGCGGCCCTCGACGAAGCCCTGCTTCCTGAGCCCGTCGAGGAACTCCTCGAACAGCGCGCTTTCGGAGACCTCGAAGGCGTTGGCGAGGATGCCGAGCCGATACGTGCGCCCGGAGGTCTGGGCGTCGGCGGTGAGGGCGAGGAGAAGCAGCACTCCGATCGCCATCCAGGAGATCCGGGCCGGTCGGGGGATCACGCGCGCTTCTCCTTGTGGTGCAAGGAGCCTAGCCCGGCGGGGGCGGGAAGGGCAAGCGGTATCGAGAGTTAGCCGCCGAGCTCGTCCAGCAGCTTCCGGGCATTGTCCGCCCCCGCGAACTTGGCGTCCACCTGGAGCGAGCGTCGGAGCCAGGTCGCGGCATCGGCCTTGCGCCCGAGCTGATGATAGGTCAGGCCGAGGTGATACTGGATCATCGCATTGTTCGTCGAGAGCTCTGCGGCCTGGCGCAGCGGCGGCTCGGCCAGGCCATACTCGCCGCGCTTGTAGTAGACGAATCCCAGGGTGTCCAGCACTCCGGGCAAGATTGCCGCCTGCGCTTGATTGGCGCGGACGAGCGTCTCGGCCTTGCGCGCGCGCTCCAGCGCCTCGTCGAGGCTCTTGCCCTGCGAGGCGAGGACCCACGCCACGTTGTTGTGCGCGCGGGGGTTCTCAGGCGCGAGCGTGGCCGCTTGACGGTAGGCGCCGAGCGCAGCGTCCGGATCCCCCTTCCGCTCGTACGCCTCGCCGAGGCGAAGCTGGATCACCGCGGATCGAGGCTCGAGCCGCGCGGCGGTGCGCAGCGATTCGATCGCCGGCGCGACCTGCCCTTGTCCCAGCAGCAGCTCGCCCAGCAGCAGGTGCGCCGCGGCAACCTTGGGCCGGTTGGTCGCCACCGCCCGCGCCAGCTCGATGCCCTCGTCGAAGCGCCCCGCTTTTCCGTAGAGAGCGGCGAGCCGGAGCTTCACGGCCTCGTTCTCGGGCGCCGCCTTCGTGACGGTTCTCAGATACTGGATGGCGGTGTCGCGGTTGCCGCGGCTCTCGTAATAGTCGGCGAGCAGCTGATTGGCCTCGAGATGGTTCGGATCCACGCGCAGGACGGCCTTCAGATGCTCCACGGCGGCATCGGGCTTCTTTCTGATGATCAGTAGGCCGGCCATCGCGATATTGGCGGGCGCGAACTGAGGATTCACGTCGAGAATACGCTTGAGCTCGGCTTCCGCCGGATCGAGCTGACGCGCGGCAAGGAGGCTCTGGGCGAGGGCGAACCGCAGCGCGATGTTCTGCGGATCACGCTCGAGCGCGGTCCGGAGCTCGGCGATCTGGGCCGTGCGGGTCTCGGGGTTCACCTTCTGTCCGCTTAGCGCGGCGAGCTCGACCTGGACCTGCTTCAAGTTGGGATCGAGCTTGAGCGCCTGAGCATAGGCCCGGCCGGCGCCCGCCGTATCGCCCTTGGCGAGCCGCGCCCGGCCGAGATAGTAATGATTGCGCGCCAGGTCGGGATTGAGCTTGTTTACCTGGTCGAATTGCTTGATGGCTTCGTCGGGCTGGCGCTTGGCGAGGTAGGCGAGTCCCAGGAGCATGCGGGGCTCGACAAGCCCCGGGGAAGCGGTCACGACCGGCGACAACCGTGCGATGGCCTGGTCGGGCGCGTTCTTCTTGAGGTACAGCTCGCCCAGGGGGACGACGAGCTCCGTGGCCTCGGGATTGCGTCCCAGCGCCGTCTCCAGGACGGGAACCGCCTGGTCATAGCGTCCCAGGCGCGCGAGGGTCTGGGCGAGCATCGCCGCCGCCGGCACCTGCCCCGGCTGGTCTTTCAGGATCGACTGGAGGAGCGCGATCGATTCGGCGTCGCGCTTGCCATCCATCGTCAGCCGGGCGAGCTGGAGCCGCGCCGTCACGTCGCGCTCGTCCAGCTTGAGCGCGCGGCGATACTCGTCCTCGGCCTTTTTCGGCTCTCGATTCAGGAGGTAGGTGTTGCCGAGGAGCACACGCGCGGGGACGTTCTTCTGATCGGCGGCGAGCACCTGCTGGAGAAAGGCGATCGCTTGATCCAGCTTCTTGTCCCGCACCAGCGTCGACACCTTCGCGGACAGGGCGCGCTTGTTTCGCGGATCGGTCTGGAGCACCGCTTCGTACTCCTGGATCGCCGCGGCGGGCTTGCCCTCCAGGTCGTAGAGGTAGCCGAGCGCCATGCGGGTGCTCGTGAGCTGGGGGGCGACTTCGAGGGCGCGCGAGTACATCTCTTGCGCCTTCGCCATGTCCTTGCGCGCGGCGTAGATCTGGCCGAGGAGCAGATACGGCTGGGGGCTCGTCGGCGCGAGCCGGCGCGCCTGCTCGGCCGCTTCCACCGCCTCGCGCTCCCGTCCGAGCATGGCGTAGGCCCGACCGCGCTGAAGGTGATACGTGGGGCTCTTGGCCAGCGCCTTCGCCAGTCGGTCGAGCTCTGCGAGCCCCTCCTGGGGCTTCCCCGCCCCCACGTAGGCCGTGGCGAGGCTCAACCGCGCCCACGGATTCTGCGGGACCTGCTTGACGACCTCGGTGAACTCGGTGACGGCGAGGGCGGGGCGCCCAGCCCGAAGCGCCACTTGCCCGAGCATGTGCCGCGCAACGAGCGCGTTCGGCAGTGCCTTCGTGACCTTGGTCAGAAGGCTGATGGATTCATCGAGTCGGCCGGCCTGCGCGTAGAGATCGGCCAGGCTGAGCACGGCCTGGGGCGAGCGTGCTGATGGGGGCAGCGCCTCGAGCTCCTTGATGGCCTCGTCGAGCTTGCCTTCGGCGCTCAGGATGGCGCTGCGGACGACCCGGACCTGTGGATTCTCCGGGCTCTGACGCCGCGCCTCGTCGAGGAGCGTGGTCGCCTCCTCCCGCTGTCCGCGAATGAGCAACGTTCGCGCGAGACCGATCTGCGCGCCCGTGAGCCCGCCCTTGAGACCGAGGGCGGAGCGATACGCCTTCTCGGCGTCGCCGAACCGGCCGGCCTGAAACAGCGCGTCGCCATACGCCTGGTGGATCTCCGCGATGGTCCCGTTCTTCGCCTGGGCCCGCGCGAGAAGCGTCACCGCGTCCTTCGGATCGCCCGTCCCGATCCGGGCCGCGCCGATCAGATAGTCGACCAGCGCGCTGTCCGGCTCGATGCGCCGGATGGTCTCCGCCAGCTCTTCGGCGCGGCGCGTATCGCCGGCTGCGAGATACGCCTGGCCAAGCAGCAACTGGATCTCGACCGAGCCGGGGTCACCATCGGCGGCCCGACCGAGCTCGCGCACCGCGTCCGGGTACCAGCCCTTGGCGTAGTAGGCGCGGCCGAGGGCATGGAGGGCGGGAACGAACTTCGGATCGATCTGGAGCGCGCTCTTCAGCTCGACGATAGCCTCGTTGTACTTGCCCTCCGACAGATAGCGGGAGCCCCGCTCGAAATGCTGCTGCTTCTTGGCCTGGGGGTCCTGGAAGCAGCCCACGAGGAACAGCGAGGCCACGAGGCCGAGGACCGCGCCAACGCGCATCGTATGATTTCGCATGCCGCGTCAGCATACACCGGCGCGTATGGACTGTCCCATCGCCTCTGCCGGACCAGAGCCGTCGTTAGGGGGCCAGTGTCCGAGATCCTTACATTTCGCCGCTGTGCACAACTTGTGGATGCGCAAGTTACGGTAAAGACACCCCTTATTTCCAGGCACGATTCCTGCTGAAGCCCCCAGTGGGATGCAAAATTGTCAAGTCGGTGATTTTTCACTCCAAACCCGGCCCTGGGGGTCGGGCGCAGTGAAAGAGAAGAGAGGCAACATGAGACTCGTCAGGTTCGCACTCGTAATCGCAGGTCTCACCGTGGCGGTGCTCGCTGGGCCCTCCATCAGTAATGCCGTAGATCTCGTCGCGTGTACCGACCTGATCTGCGCCTTCAACGGGGACTTCGCGGTCGAGTCCTTGCCGCTCGCTGGGCTCAGCATCCAGTCGAGCCCCGGGCAGATCCAGAACGGCGTCGTCGTCTACACGGGCTCGAACGGCGTACCCGTCACCACCAACTTTGCGGGCATGGACAACGCGTACCCCGCCGTGGGCGGAAAGAGCGGCGGTACCACGTTCTCCACGACGACGACGGCCGATCCCGGTGGTACTGGCGAGTTCGCTGGCGACGCGGCGGGCACCTGGGACAGCACGCTAACCGCCTTCACCACGTTCCTCAATGGCGCGACCCCGATCTTCTTCTTCAACCAGAACCAGTTGAACAGCGGGGTCGCCTCGGCGAATTGCCCGCTTGCGACCTCGGCGCAGGACGTGTGCGTCTACGGGATGCTGACCCTGGTCGATCTGGACAACTCGGCCAACAATGTGACTCTCGAGCTGGAGGGGCCGACCACGCTCTTCTCCGGCGGACCTCAGCCTACTGACGGCATCGCCGACTTGCCCGATGAGCTCATTCTGGCGAGGGGCGCGGTTTGTCTCGACGCGGTGGGCAATCAGGTCGCGTGTGACGGCAATCAGGCCGTCGGTCCGATCAATCACAACCTGGGCGCCAACGAGGCCGCGTATGCGGCGTTCTCCGATGCGCTGAATGCGTTGCTCGCGACGTGCGCGGCTGAGGGAGTCAACACGACCAACTGCCCGTGGGATAGCATCTCGCTCCGGTTCGACCTGGGTGGCCTCAACAATGGGTTCGAGCAGCTCTTCATCCTGACCAGCGAGTTCGTGATTCCGCCTCCCCCGGTTCCTGTTCCGGCTACGCTCCTGCTGCTTGGCAGTGGGCTCGTGGGGCTGGGCGGTGGGATGGCCTGGAGGACTCGTCGGCGCGGCTAGTCGCCCGCTGACGATCTGACGCGACGCCAAAGGGGCGCCGGCGAGAGCCGGCGCCCCTTCTGCTTGCCCCTGGGGCGGGGCGGTGGACGGCGCTGCGGCCGGGGTATAGTAGCCGGACCTGGAGGAGGTGCGATGGAGCGACAGTGCAGGCCTGCAGGGCAGCCTCTTGAGCGGGCGCGCGCGCTGGCGCCGCTGCTCGACCGCTGCGCCGAGGCGGTAGAGGCCGAGCGCCGCCTGGTGCCGGCTCTCCTCGACGGCCTGCATGAGGCGGGGCTGTTCCGGCTGCTCCTCCCCCGGGTGCTCGACGGCGGCGAGGTCGATCCCGTCACCTTCGTCGAGGTGATGGAGGAGATCGCCAAGACGGACGGGAGCGCCGCCTGGTGCCTTTGCCAGGCCGGTGGCTGCGCGATGACGGCCGCGTATCTGAGCCCCGAGGTCGCCCGCCACGTCTTCGAGGATCGGCGCGCCGTGCTTGCCTGGGGCCCGGGGCCCGACGCCCGCGCGGTGGCGGTGGAGGGCGGTCATCGCGTCACCGGTACCTGGTCCTTCGCCAGCGGCTGCCGGCACGCCACCTGGCTGGGCGGGCACTGCCCCATCGTCACCGCGGACGGTCAGCCCCGCCGGCGGGCGGACGGGCGGCGCGAGGAGCGGACCATGCTCTTCCCCGCGGCCAGCGCCGAGATCGTGGACGTGTGGCACGTGAGCGGCCTGCGGGGCACGGGCTCCGACACCTTCACCGTCACCGACCTCTTCGTGCCCCACGCCTACTCGGTGTCACGCGACGATCCCGCCGAGCGCCGCCAGCCCGGCCCGCTCTACTGCTTCCCTGCCGGCAGTCTTTACGCTTCCGGCTTCGCCGGCGTGGCGATGGGGCTCGCGCGGGCGATGCTCGACGCCTTCGTGGAGCTCGCGCGCGACAAGACGCCGCGGGGCGGCCGGCGCACGCTGCGCGACAACCACGTCGTGCAGTCCCAGGTCGCGCAGTCGGAGGCGCGCCTGCGCTCGGCGCGGATGTTTCTGCTGGGCTCGCTCGAAGAGATCTGGCAGGATGTCGGCCGCTCGGGCAGCCTCGCCCTCGATCAGCGGATGACGATTCGCCTCGCGGCGACCTACGCCATCCACCAGGCCCGGGACGTGGCTGACACCGTGTACGCCGCCGCGGGCTCCAGCGCCATCTTTACCGCAGGCGCCTTCGAGCGCCGCTTCCGCGACATCCACGCGGTCACGCAGCAGCTCCAAGGCCGCGCCTCGCACTTCGAGACCGTGGGCCAGTTCCTGCTCGGGCTCGAGCCCGACACGCAGTTCGTGTAAAGCTTTCCGTCAGTCCGAGCGCGCCCACCACCACTGGAAGATCAGCGCCTGGACCAGGGAGAGTATGCCCAGCACCGCGTCGTTCAGGAGATAGAACGACAGGAACTCGCCCGTGATCCCACGGTACGCCAGCACGAACGCGATCCCGAGCCCCACGTTCACCACGCCGAACAGCATGAGCAGGCCCAGCGCTTCGAGGGCGCGTGCCGCGGCCCGGCGCAGCCGAGCGCGGGGCAGGCGCAGGAGCCACCTGCCGACGAGGTAGGCCGCCACCGAGGTCACCACGACCAGCGACGGCAGCAGGAGCTCCTGCGGATCCATGTCGAACATCACATCCATCCCCGCAGGCGGTAGTACACATAAGCCGATAGCTCCGTGCCGATGTCCCGCAACAGCGAGAGGCGCGACTCGGGGTCGCCGGGGCCGCTGGACGCGGAGGGCGCCCCGAGCACGGTGAAGCCGCGGCGCTGGAGGAGCGCGCGGGTCCTCGGCATGTCGATGGGATCGGCCACGAGGAGCACCCGCGCGACGCCGCGCGGCCGGAGGAGATGGTCCAGCAACGCGGCTTCCTCGCGCGTGGTGTTGGCGCCGTGCGCGGCCACGATGTGGTCGACGGGCACCCCCAGGCTCACCGCGAGCCGGACGCGCGCATCGACCTCGCCGCCATCACCCGAGAAGACGAGCAGGGGGGCGAGGCTCTTGCGGTAGAGGCCGACGGCGCGGAGTGTCCGCCGCATCGAGCGATTGGTGAGCACCTCGTCCACGTCGACGCCGCCTCGGCCGGGGACGACGATCGCCTCGGCGGGGGCAATCTGGGATGGTCCCCCCATCCAGGCGTTGAGGACGTTGGCGAGCGGCGTGAAGCCACCGACGAGGATGACCGCGAGGGTGGCGCCTCCGATCGTGCGGATCAGCCGTGGGCCCCAGCCGGTGCGTGCTAGCACGTCCCGCCGGCGCTCCCGGGCCGGATCGTGGCGTGCATGAGCGTGATGATGCCCCGCCCCCCGCATCCTGGCAAGCGACGCTGCCTTGACGGTGCTGGTACCCTGACCGGGTCGAGACGATGGTGGACACGCACGGATGACCTCCTGTCCCCGCTGCGGCCACGCGGCCCAGCCTCGCGCCCGCTTCTGCTCCGCATGCGGCGCGCCCCTCGTGGGTGCGCCCGATCCCGCGCGTTTCGGCGCACCCCAGGCGTACACGCCCCTGCATCTCGCCGAGCGCATCCGGGACTCGCGCACGCGGCTGGCCGGCGAGCGCAAGCAGGTCACGGTGCTCTTCGCCGACATGCAGGGCTCGATGGAGCTGCTTGCCGATCGCGATCCCGAGGAGGCGGGGCGCATCCTCGACCAGGTGCTCGAGCAGATGATGGAGGCGGTGCATCGCTACGAGGGCACGGTGAACCAGGTCATGGGTGACGGCATCATGGCGCTGTTCGGCGCGCCGCTCGCCCACGAGGATCACGTGGTGCGCGCCTGCTACGCCGCCCTCCGCATGCAGGAGCGCATCGCCGCGCTCGGCGATGCCACCCGTCGCGCGGCCGGCGTGCCCCTTCAGATCCGCGTGGGCCTGAACGCCGGCGAGGTGATGGTCCGCTCGATCGAGAACGACCTCTCGATGACCTACACCGCGGTGGGGCCCACCGTGCACCTGGCGGCGCGCATGGAGCAGATGGCCAAGCCGGGCTCCATCCTCGCCACCGGCGACACCGTCGCTCTCGCCGCCGGACGGGTGGCCACGCGCGCGCTCGGCGCGGTGCCGGTGCGCGGGCTGCAGACGCCGGTGGAGATCCACGAGGTCACGGGCGGCGCGACCGCGCAGTCCCGTGCGCAGGCGCTCGCCGCGCGCGGCCTCACGCCGTTCGTGGGGCGCGAGGCCGAGATCGAGCGCCTGCTCGCCATCGTGGACGCGGTGCGCGAGGGCCGACCGCAGCTCGTCGCGGTGGTGGGCGAAGCCGGCGTGGGAAAGTCGCGCCTGGTCGGCGAGCTCGCGCGACGCGCGCGCGAGCGCGGCTGCCTCGTACTGGAAGCCGCCGCGCTCTCGTACGGCCGCGCGGTGGGGCATCGCCCGGGCATCGAGCTCCAGCGCCGCTACTTCAAGATCGAGCCCGGCGACGCGCCCGAGACGGTGCGCCAGAAGCTGGCCCGCGAGCTCCGCGACCTCGACCCCGCGCTCGAGAGCGATCTCCCTGCGCTAGAGTGGCTGCACGGTGTGGCGCAGCCGGGCAGCCCGTTCCTCGCCCTCGACGTGAGCACCCGACGGCTGCGCTCCGTGGAGGTGCTGGTGCGCCTGGTGGAGCGCGTGGGCCGGCGGCAGCCGTTCGTGATGATCTTCGAGGATCTGCAGTGGATCGACTCCGAGGGACGCGAAGCGATGGATTACATCGTCGAGCGGCTGCCTCCCAGCACCTTGCTGCTGGGCACCTATCGGCCCGAGTACGAGGATGGCTGGAGCCGGCGGCCCGGCTACTCGCGCATCCGTCTCGAGCCGCTCCGTCCCGAGGGCGCGCACGCGCTGCTCCGCGGCCTTCTGGGGCCCGGTGAGGAGACGGCGCTGATCCAGCGTCTGGTCGCCGAGCGCGCGCGCGGCAATCCGCTCTTCCTCGAGGAGTCGGTGCGAAGCCTCGTGGACACGGGCGTGCTCACCGGCGCCCCCGGCGCCTACCGCGTGGTCCGCCCGGCGCGCACGCTGGAGGTGCCCGCGAGCGTCCGTGCCGTCCTCGCCGCGCGCATCGACCGGCTGCCCGCGACGGAGAAGCGGCTGCTGCAGGCGGCGTCGGTGATCGGCGAGGAAGTGCCGGTCACCCTGCTCGAGGCGGTGGCCGACGAGCCCGCCGATGCCGTGCGCGAGGGCCTCGCCCAGCTCGGCCGCGCCGAGCTCCTCACCGAGGCCACGCTCTTCCCCGATCCGGTCTACGCGTTCCGGCACTCTCTCATCCACGACGTCGCCTACGCGAGCCTGCTCCAGGAGAGCCGGCGCGCGCTGCACGCCCGCATCACCGACACCATCGAGCGGCTCTACGGCGACCGACGCGGCGCGCAGGTCGAGCGCCTCGCCCACCACGCCTTCGCGGGCGAGCTGTGGCATCAGGCGGTGCGCTACTGCCGCGAGGCGGGCCGCGGCGCGCTCGCGCGCCTGGCTTGCCGCGAGGCGGTGGACTTCCTCCAGCGCGCCCTCGAAGGGGTCAGCCATCTCCCGGAGAGTCCCGAGTCGCGGGCGCTCGCCGTGGACATCGGCTTCGATCTCGAGGCGGCGCTGGTGCCGCTGGGCGCCCACGCCGAGGGGCTGGCGGTGCTGCGATCGGCCGAGTCCATCGCGAGCCGCATGGGCGACGAGCGGCGACTCGCGCGCGCCCTCGCGTACCGCACCACCATGCACTGGGAGATGGGCGACTCGGATGCCGCGGTGGAGGCGGGTGAGCGCGCAGTGGCGATCGCCGCGCGCGTGGAGGATCTCGGTCTCCAGGTGGTGGGTCAGTACAGCATGGCGGGCGCGGTGCGGACGCTGGGCGACTATCCGCGGGCGGTGACGCTCCTCCGCCGCAGCCTGGCCCTCGCGGAGGACGAGCGCCGGTACGAGACGTTCGGCCTGCCCGGCCTCGCCTCCGTGCTCGGCCGCAGCCATCTCGCGTGGAGCCTCGCCGAGCTGGGCGAGTTCGACCACGCGATCGGGGCCGCCGAGGAGGGCATCCGCATCGCGGAGGCGGCGGGCCACGGCTATAGCCTCGCCTACGGCCTGCTGGGCCTGGGCGGGGTGCTCTTGCGCCGAGGCGCCATGACGGAGGCGGAGACCGTGCTCGCGCGCGGGCTGGCCCTCTGCGCCGAGGTCCCGGTTCTGTTCCCGCCGTTCGCGGGCGATCTCGCGGTGGTGCGCGCGCTCGACGGTCGCATCGCGGAGTCGGTGGAGCTGGCGCGCCAAGCCGTGGCGCGCGGCGAGCGCATGGCCCGGCTCGGGCGGCTCTCCCTGATCGTCACGCATCTCGGCGAGGTGCTGGTGATCGCCGGGCGCGTCGGCGAGGCCACACCGCACGCGCGGCGCGCACTCGCTCTCGCCGTCGAGCACAAGGAGCGCGGCAATCAGGTCTACGCGCGGCGCCTGCTCGCCCTCGCCGTCGGGGAGGCGCCCGCCCCGGACCTCGCCGCCGCCCGCCAGCACGCCACGGAAGCCCTGGCCCTCGCGGAGACGCTGGGGATGCGGCCCCTCGCCGCGCGCATTCATCTCACCCTGGCGCGGCTCGCGCGGCGGGCAGGGGACGATGACGCGGTATCGCGGCATCGCGGCGCCGCGGTGGATCTTCTGGAGTCCATGGGCATGCGCTACTGGCTGGAGCGCCTCGACCGCGATCGCGTGGGACCGGCGGGCGGGGTCTAGGCCGGGTCTTCGGTGTTACCATCGGGGCTCGGGAGGAGCCCCATGGACGGCGCGATCGGCAGCATGGCGGAGGCCGCCCGCCTGGTGCGGGACGGTGACCGGGTCAGCTATGTCGGCTACATGCGCATGGAGCCCGCCGCCTTCTTCCACGAGCTCCTGCGGCAAGGGCGGCGCGCGCTTCGCATGGTCCTGGCGCCCTCCTCCGGCTGGGCGGTGGATCTCATGATCGGCGCGGACGCTCTCGCCGAAGTGGAGTTCTCCAGCCTGTCCTTCATGGAGTACGGCTTCGCGCCGAACTTCCGTCGCCGGGCCGAGGCGGGTCGCCTGCGCTACCGCGAGCACTCCTGACCCGCCATCATGAGCGCACTCCAGGCTGGAGTGATGAACGTCCCGTTCGTGCCGGTACGCGGCCTCCTCGGCACGGACTACATGACGGTGCGGCCGGATTTCCGGGTCCTTCCCAATCCCTACGATCCGCAGGAGCCCATCGTGATCGTGCCCGCGGTCGCGCCGGACGTCGCGGTGTTCCACGGCTGGAAGGGCGACCGCCACGGCAACGTGGTGACGAGCGGCGTGCTCGACGCCAAGCTCATCGCGCAAGCCTCCCGCCGCACCATCGCCACGGTGGAGGAGATCGTGGACGGCGACCTCACCCAGGAGCCGCACACCGGGGTGCTCGTGCCGGGCATCCACGTGAGCGCGGTGGTGCATGCGCCCCACGGCGCGCATCCCACGTCCTGCGAGGGGCGCTATCCGGTGGACGACGCGCACGTGCGCGAGTACATCGAGGCCGCGGGGGACGACGACACGTTCGCCAAGTGGCTGGACCGGTACGTGTACGGCGTCCCCGACCACGCCGGCTATCTCGAGCGCGTCGGCCTCGCCGGCGCCGCGCGCTGAACGTGGGGGACGCGCCGGGGGCGAGCCGCGCCGAGGTGATGGCCGTCGCCATCGCTCGGCGGCTGCGCGACGGCGAGACCATCGCGGTGGGCTCGGTGTCGCCCATCCCCGCGAGCGCCTGTCTTCTTGCGAAGCGCTTGCACGCTCCGTCCTCGCGGCTCATCTTGCTGGGCAGCCGCGCCCACTTTCCCTTCAACGGCGGCGTGCAGGAGTTCTACAACTTCGCGGTGCGGGGTCGACTCGACGTCTTCTTCGCGAGCGGGGCCCAGATCGATCAGCACGGCAACTTCAACCTGAGCGTGATCGGCGAGTACGAGCACCCGAAGGTTCGCCTGCCCGGCGGCCGCGCCAACGGCATCCTCGCCTTCGTGGCCAAGCGTCTGATCCTCTTCCGTACCGAGCACAGCCGGCGCGTGTTCGTGCCCAAGGTCGATTTCGTGACTGCGCCGGGCGTGCCGCCGGAGGGCGTCTACCGCCTCGGCGGCCTGCACGCGGTGGTGACCGATCTCTGCGTGTTCGAGTTCCCGCGGGGGCGGGGTCGGCTCGAGCTCGGCAGCGTGCATCCCGGCGTGACACTCGCGGAGGTGGAGGCCAAGACCGGCTTCGCGCTCCACGCGCCGTCGCCCGTGCCGGAGACCGCCGGGCCCACCGAGGAAGAGCTCGCGCTCCTGCGCGGGCCGGTGCGTGACGAGCTCGGCGTGTTCTATCCGGAGTTCGTCAAGCAGCAGTCTTGACGCGGGGCGCCGAAATAGGCATAAGTATCAGGTTGCCCCAATCGCCCACACTGTGACTCGTCAGGGAGAGAATTACATGAATCAGCTGCGCGCAACGTGCCGCGGCGCCGCCCGGGTGGCCTTACCGCTCGTGCTGCTGGCGCTGCTCCTGGCCTCCGTCCTGCCCGCCGACGTGCTCGCGCAGACGCCCCCGCCGGCGGCGGCCGCGGCGCCCGCGCCGTCCCACGGCGGCGGCGAGGCCAACATCCGCATCCCCGATCTCTCGCAGTCGCAGTTCCTCGGCATGAACGGGCGCAGCCTGCTCCAGGCCGGCCTCTTCGTGTGCGTGCTGGGGCTCGTCTTCGGCCTCGTCATCTATTCCCAGCTCAAGAACCTCCCCGTGCACGAGTCGATGCGCGAGATCTCCGAGCTGATCTACGAGACGTGCAAGACCTATCTCATCACCCAGGGCAAGTTCATCCTCATCCTCGAAGCGTTCATCGGGGTGATCATCGTCCTGTACTTCGGCCTGCTCCTGCACTTCGACGCGAGCAAGGTCATCATCATCCTGCTCTTCAGCCTCATCGGCATCGCGGGCAGCTACGGCGTGGCATGGTTCGGCATCCGCATCAACACCTTCGCCAACTCACGCACCGCGTTCGCCAGCCTCGGGGGCCGGCCCTATCCGGTGTACGCGATCCCCATCAAGGCGGGCATGAGCATCGGGATGCTCCTGATCTCGGTGGAGCTGTTCATCATGCTGTGCATCCTCCTCTATATCCCCGGGGAGTACGCGGGCTCCTGCTTCATCGGCTTCGCCATCGGCGAGTCGCTGGGCGCGGCCGCCCTCCGCATCGCGGGCGGCATCTTCACCAAGATCGCCGACATCGGCTCCGACCTCATGAAGATCGTCTTCAACATCAAGGAGGACGACGCGCGCAACCCCGGCGTCATCGCCGACTGCACGGGGGACAACGCGGGCGACTCAGTGGGCCCGAGCGCGGACGGCTTCGAGACCTACGGCGTCACCGGCGTCGCGCTGATCTCCTTCATCGTCCTCGCCGTCAAGGAGCCGACCGTCCAGGTGCAGCTCCTCGTGTGGATCTTCGTGATGCGCGTGCTCATGATCGTGGCCTCCGGCGCCTCCTACCTCATCAACGAGGTGGTGACGCGCGGCCGCTACGCGAACGCGACCCGCATGAATTTCGAGGCGCCCCTCACCAGCCTGGTGTGGCTGACCTCCGTCGTGTCGGTCGGCATGACCTACCTCGCCTCGTACCTGCTCATCCCGGGGCTCGGAGACGGCACCCTCTGGTGGAAGCTCTCCACCGTCATTACCTGCGGGACCCTCGCCGGCGCCATCATTCCCGAGCTGGTCAAGGTCTTCACGTCGGTCGAGTCCGGTCACGTGAAGGAGGTGGTGACATCCACGCGCGAGGGCGGCGCCTCCCTCAACATCCTCTCCGGCCTGGTCGCCGGCAACTTCAGCGCCTACTGGCTGGGCATTGTCATTGTGGCGCTCATGGGCATCGCGTACCTCGTAAGCACCATGGGCTTTGCCGCGCTCATGCTCGCGCCCGCGGTCTTCGCCTTCGGCCTGGTGGCCTTCGGCTTCCTCGGGATGGGGCCGGTGACCATCGCGGTCGACTCCTATGGCCCCGTTACCGACAACGCCCAGTCCGTGTTCGAGCTGTCGGTGATCGAGACGCTGCCCGGCATCAAGGGCGCCCTGAAGAAAGACTTCAATCTTGACGTCAACTTCGAGGCGGCCAAGCATCTCCTCGAGGAGAACGACGGCGCCGGCAACACGTTCAAGGCCACCGCCAAGCCCGTGCTCATCGGCACCGCGGTGGTCGGCGCCACCACCATGATCTTCTCGATCATCGTGGTGCTCACCCACGGCCTCACCCAGAACCTCGACAAGCTCTCGCTGCTCCACCCGCCCTTCCTGCTCGGGCTCATCACGGGCGGCGCCGTCATCTACTGGTTCACCGGCGCCTCCACCCAGGCGGTGACCACCGGCGCGTACCGGGCCGTGGAGTTCATCAAGGCCAATATCCGCCTGGAAGGCGCGACGAAGGCGTCAGTGACCGACAGCAAGAAGGTCGTGGAGATCTGCACCCAGTACGCCCAGAAGGGCATGTTCAATATCTTCCTCACCGTGTTCTTCTCCACGCTCGCCTTCGCGTTCCTGGAGCCGTACTTCTTCATCGGCTACCTGATCTCGATCGCGCTGTTCGGCCTCTACCAGGCCATCTTCATGGCCAATGCGGGCGGGGCCTGGGACAATGCCAAGAAGATCGTGGAGGTCCAGCTGAAGGAGAAGGGCAGCCCGCTGCACGCCGCCACCGTGATCGGTGACACCGTGGGCGACCCGTTCAAGGACACCTCTTCGGTGGCCATGAACCCCGTCATCAAGTTCACCACGCTCTTCGGCCTGCTCGCCGTCGAGCTGGCGGTGACGCTCACCGCGACCCAGGGCGGCGGGCTCTCGCGCGGCCTCGCCCTCGTCTTCTTCGTGTTCTCGCTCGTCTTCGTGTGGCGCTCGTTCTACGGCATGCGCATCAAGACGGCCGCCGCCTGATCGCTCGCTCGCCCGCCCCTCTCCCCCGTGGGGAGGGGCGGGTCTCAAGCCCATGTCCCGCCGTTTATTTTCCCTTCGCCAATCCGCCGGGCTCTGTTTGACGTTTTATGAGTTGAATGCTGGAGCGCGGCGTCCGTGCGGAACCTCTGACCGTCTGGCCCGATCCTGCCCTGGACAACATGGCCGGCTAGATGAGCGATGAGAACTCTCTATGCCAGAAAGTCCGCGAAGTGATCCAAGCCGGGACGCTGCCTAACCGTCCCCCCAGGCGAATGTGGGGAGGCCCAGGCGTCGGGGCCGACTGCACGATGTGCAATGTGTCCATACAGCGTGACGAGCTCGAGCTCGAAATCGAGTTCGCCCGAGACAACGACGCTGACACCGTCGACAAGTACCACGTTCATATCCTCTGCTTCGCGGCCTGGGATCGCGAGCGACGCAAGTTCGAAAATGCAAGGGGCGACCCCCCGGCTTGACCCGGACGAACGGTGTCAGCATAATGCCTGGCTGTGGTGGCGTCGCAACGTCCACACCAAGGCGAGCAGTGTGACCCCGAGACGACCCTGGGGGATCTGCTCTACGCGGACAAGACGAAGGCCCGCGTTCCCGAGAGCGACTGGGTGGCGCTCGTCCAGTCCATCGCCCGAGGCGACCAGTCGTCACTGCATGCGCTCTACACGCAAGCGCATCGAATCGTGTTCACTTTGATCATGCGGATCACCGACAATCGTGAGACTGCTGAAGAGCTGACACTGGATGTGTTCTACGATGTGTGGCGAAGAGCGGCGTCGTACGATCCCGCGGGGGGGTCAGTGATCGGGTGGATCATGAACCAGGCGCGGTCCAGAGCGATTGACCGGTTACGGTTCGACCAGCGGAAGAAGCGCGGAAGCGATCATCCGGGCGGTCCACTGACGGAGACGGTGTCGCGTGGCCCGCACGAGGCCTTCGACACGAAGGAGCAGGGTCAGCTCTTGCGACAGGCCCTGCAGGTGCTCACGCTGCCCGAGCGCCAGGCGATTGAGACCGCATTTTTCTCCGAGTTGACGTACGCCGAGGCTGCCGCTCAATTGAATCAGCCCCTGGGAACCGTGAAGACCCGAATCCGATCGGGACTCGCGGCGCTCCGACAGGCGCTCGCCGCCGCAGCGAGGGACCGATGAGCTCAGGACCAGGCAACCACGATCGGGACAGCCTGGACGCGGTGTTCCTGTACGCGGTGGAGACCCTTCCTCCGAGCGAACGCCTCGCAGTGGAGGCCCATATCTCCGCGTGCGCCGATTGCCGGCAGGAGCTGGAAACGCTTCATCCGGTCGTCCGCGCCTTCACCGCCTGGCCCACCGATGTGCTGCGACCCTCGGCATCGCTGTGGGAGCGCCTTGCCGAGCGAATCGCGACCGAGACGGGCACCGCGCCGGTGATGTCAGCGCCTCGCCGAGTGCCCGAACCGGAATGGGAAGACGTGGCGCCGGGCATCTCTTGCAAGCTCCTCGCCACGGATTCCGAGAACGGCCGCGTCAGCATGCTCGTACGGCTCGCGCCGGGAGCCGAGTATCCGCCCCATCGTCATGCCGGCATCGAAGAGCTGTATCTGCTGCACGGTGAGCTGATGATCGACGACAAGAAGCTCTATCCCGGGGACTACAATCGGGGGGAGCCCGGCGCCGTCGATCAGCGTGTCTGGAGCGAGACCGGCTGTACGTGCGTCCTCCTCACCTCGAGCCGAGACGTCCTTCGCTGAGCGTGCCTCGCGGTCGTCGAGGGGGTAGGCTGAGAGGCGGATGATCCTCGGGGTGCTCGACCAGTCGCCGATCCGCAGCGGCGGCACCCCCACCGAGGCCATCCAGGAGACGCTGATCCTCGCCGAGCACGCCGACCGGCTCGGCTATACCCGCTACTGGCTCGCCGAGCATCACAGCAGCGGCGGGCTCGCGGGCGCCGCGCCCGAGGTGCTGATGGGCCAGGTCGCAGCGCGGACCTCGCGCATCCGCGTGGGCTCGGGCGGCGTGATGCTCTCGCACTACAGCCCCCTCAAGGTCGCGGAGAACTTCCGCGTGCTCGAGGCCCTCTTCCCCGGCCGCATCGACCTCGGCATCGGACGCGCGCCCGGCAGCGATCAGCGCACCGCGCGCGCGCTCCGCCACGGGCCAGGGGCGGTGCCCCTCGAGCATTTCCCGCAGCAGCTCGCCGACCTCATCGGCTTTCTCCACGACGAGCTGCCCGACGGGCACCCCTACGGCGGCGTGCGCGCGATGCCCGCGGGCCCCTCCGCGCCGCCCATCTGGATCCTGGGCTCGAGCAGCGATGGCGCGGCGCTCGCCGCGCACTTCGGCACCGCGTTCTCCTACGCGCACTTCATCAACGCGGTGGGCGGGGTGGACGCCACGCGCTTCTACCGTGAGAGCTTCCGCCCCTCCGCGCGCCTGGCCACGCCGCAGGCGAGCGTGGCGGTCTTCGCCCTGTGCGCGGAGACGGAAGCCGAGGCGGAGCGGCTCGCGCGCTGCCGCGACCTCTTCATCGTGCGGCTTTACACGGGCCGCTTCGGGCCGTTCCCCTCCGTGGAGGAAGCGGAAGCCTACCAGTACTCCCCGCCGGAGCGGGCCATCGTCGCGGAGGCGCGCCGGCGCACGGTGGCGGGCACGCCGGAGCAGGTCAAGGCGCAGCTCGAGGCGCTCGCGGCGGAGTACGGCGTGGACGAGCTGGTGATCGTGACGATCACCCACGACTTCAAGGCGCGGCTGCGCTCCTACGAGCTGCTGGCGGAGGCGTTCGGCCTGGGGTGATGGCCGTTGGTCTGCACGACCTCGCCCAGCGTGGCGGCGAGATTCTGGCGGGCCGCGGTGAGATGGGGATACACCTCGAGGCAGCGGCGGAACAGGGCGGCCGCCTCGCGCATCTGGCCCAGCGCCACGTGGCACAGCCCCTGGCCCGAGAGCGCGCCGAAGTGTCGCGGCTTGCGGCGCACCGTCTCCTCGCAGTCGGCGATGGCCCCCGCGAAGTCTTCGCTTAGATAGCGCACCGTCGCCCGCTTGTTCCAGCCCTCGGCGAAGTCCGGCGCGATCTCGATGATCTGGGAGAAGAGGTTTTCCGCGCGCGGAAACTCGCGCGCCTCCATGGCCGCCACGCCTTCCTGGAAGAGGCGGTCCACCTCGGGAAGGCCCGCGCGGCACCAGATCTCCCAGAGCGCGGCCGCCGCCCGGGCCGCGCGCGCCGGATCGTCGCCGGCGAGGTCGCGATAGGCCTGCTCCTCGGTCATGGCCGTCCCACCGGCTGGCCCAGCAGGGTGTGGAGGGCGGCGAGCGCTTGGCCGGCCAGCGCGGTCAGCCGCGCGCGCCCGCGCGCGCCGCCCCCGAGGTCGTGCCCCGCGCCCTCGGCGACGACCAGCGCGGTCGGGCCGGGAATGCCGGCGCGGGCGGCGTCGAGCTCCGCCACCGTGCCGAAGCCGTCCCGCGTGCCGTGCACGAAGACCGCCGGCGTGCGGAGCGCGCCGAAATGCGCAGTACGCGCCTCGCGCGGCTTCTTCGGCGGGTGCAGCGGGTAGGAGAGGAGGAGCAGCGCGTCGGCCAGACCGGGCGCCTCCGCCGCGAGCATCGAGGCCTGGCGGCCGCCGTAGGAGTGGCCGCCCAGCACGAGACGGCCGGACGCGAGCGCGCGCAGCGCGGTGGCGGCGTTGCGAAGGCCGGCGCGGTCACGCTCGCCGGCGCCGCGATGCGGGGGCCCGGTCGGCCGCTCCTGGCGAAACGGTAGATCGCAGCGCAGCACCGTCCAGCCCGCCTCGGCCATCGCCTCGGCCATCGCGACCAGGATCGGCGCGTCCGCGTTGCTCCCCGCTCCGTGGGCGAGCACGAGCCCGTCGCCCGACGGCTGCGGCGGCCGATGCAGCCAGCCGCGCACCGCGGGCCCGGGCGGGCAGGGCTCGGTGAATCGCGTGATGGAGGACACGGAACCCGATCTTGCTCCCGCCGGGGGAGTCAGGCAAGATGATCGGGCAGCTACCATCCGGCCCCCATAGAGGAGATCCCATGGCAGACGCCGTGATCGTCTCGACCGCGCGCACTCCGATCGGCAAGGCCTACCGCGGCGCCTTCAACAACACCCACGGCGCCACCCTCGCCGGCCACGTGATCGCGAGCGCAGTGCAGCGCGCGGGCATCGAGCCTGCCGAGGTCGAGGACGTGATCATCGGCTGCGCGCTGCCGGAGGGCGCCACCGGTCAGAACATCGCGCGGCAGGCCGCGCTGCGCGCGGGGCTGCCCGTCACCACCGCCGGCGTCACCGTGAATCGCTTCTGCTCCTCGGGCATGCAGGCGATCGCGATGGCCGCGCAGCGGGTGATCGTGGACCGGGTGCCCATCATGGCGGCGGGCGGCGTGGAGTCGATCAGTCTAGTGCAGAACGAGCACTTCAACAACTTCCGGATCCACGAGCCGTGGCTCGACGAGCACAAGCCCGAAGTCTACATGCCGATGATCGAGACGGCCGAAGTCGTGGCCACGCGCTACTACATCACGAGAGAGACGCAGGACGAGTACGCGCTGGCCAGCCAGCAGCGTACCGCCGCCGGCCAGAAGGCCGGGCGCTTCGCCGCCGAGATCGTGCCGCTCAAGACGAAGAAGCTCGTGCAGGACAAGGCCACCGGGGAGACGCGCGAGGAAGAGGTGATGCTCGCCCAGGACGAGGGCAATCGTCCGGACACCAACCCCGCCGGCCTCGCCGCGCTCAAGCCGGTGATGGGCGAGAAGGGCTTCATCACCGCGGGCAACGCGAGCCAGCTCTCCGACGGTGCCTCTGCCTGCATCGTGATGGACGCCAAGCTGGCTGAGCGGCGCAACCTCAAGCCGCTCGGCATCTTCCGCGGCTACACCGTCGCCGCGTGCGAGCCCGACGAGATGGGCATCGGGCCCGTGTTCGCGGTGCCGCGGCTCCTCGAGCGCTTCGGGCTCACCATGGACCAGATCGACCTCTGGGAGCTGAACGAGGCCTTCGCGGTGCAGGTCGTGTACTGCCGAGACCGGCTCGGCATCCCCATGGACCGGCTCAACGTGGACGGCGGCGCGATCGCGATCGGCCATCCCTACGGCATGTCGGGGGCGCGGATGGTCGGGCACGCCCTGATCGAGGGCAAGCGGCGCGGCGCCCGGTACGTGGTCTGCACCATGTGCATCGGCGGCGGCATGGGGGCGGCGGGGCTCTTCGAGGTCGCCTGATGCACGTCGGGCTGGCCGTGATTTTCCAGAATCCCGGGAAGGCGCGGCCCGACCTCGAGGTGTACCGGCAGGATCTGCGCCTCGCCGATCTCGCCGAGCCGCTGGGCTTCGACTCGGTGTGGGGCGTCGAGCACCACTTCACCGACTACACCATGTGCCCGGACGTGCTGCAGTTCCTCGCCTACATGGCCGGCCGTACGCAGCGGATGCAGCTGGGCTCCATGGTCGTCGTGCTCCCCTGGCACGATCCCCTGCGCGTCGCCGAGGAAGTGTCGATGCTGGACAACCTGACGGGGGGGCGGTTGATCCTAGGGCTCGGGCGCGGTGCGGCGAAGGTCGAGTTCGACGGCTTCCGCCAGTCCATGGATGAGTCGCGCGGCCGCTTCGTGGAGAGCGCGCAGATGCTCCTGCACGGGCTCGAGACGGGCTGGTGCGAGCACGACGGGCAGTTCCTGAAGCAGCCGCGCGTGGCCGTCCGGCCCGCGCCCTTCAAGTCGTTCCGCGGCCGCACCTACGCGGCGGCGGTGTCGCCGGAGTCGTCCCGCATCATGGCCGAGCTCGGCGTGGGCATTCTGATCATTCCCCAGAAGCCCTGGCCCGAGGTGGCCAAGGAGCTGGAGGAATATCGGGCGCTGTACCGGAGCGTCAACGGGACGGACGCGCCGCCGCCCATCGCGGCGGGCTGGACGTTCTGCGACGAGAGCGAGGAGCGGGCGCGCGAGTTGGCCGCGCGGTACATCGGCGGCTACTTCCAGAGCGTGCTCGCGCACTACCGCTTCGCCGACGATCACCTCGCGACCACGCGGGGCTACGAGTACTACGGCAAGATGACCGAGAAGATCCACACCTACGGCCAGGACAAGATTATCGACTTCTTCATGAACCTCCAGGTCTGGGGCACGCCCGAGCAGTGCTACGAGAAGATCCTGGACATCCGGCGCCGCACCGGGAACACCCACTACGTGGGAATCTTCTCGTACGCGGGCATGCCGGAGGACGAGGCGGAGCGGAACATGCGGCTCTTTGCCAAGCGCGTCATGCCCGAGCTGCAGCACCTCGATCAGCCCGCGGCTGTGGTGGCGCGATGACCACGATCAGCCCGGCGGACCTCGCGGCCCTCATGGGCGGCGCCACACCCCACGCGGTGCTCGACGTGCGCGAGCGCGCAGCCTTCGAGCGCGGGCACATCTACTGGAGCACCTCACTGCCGCGGCGCCTGCTCGAGACCCGGCTCCCCGGGCTCGTCACGGCGAAGGCGACGCCCATCGTCCTCATCGATGAGGATGGCACGGTGGCCGAGCTCGCGCGCCCGACCCTCGCCGCCATGGGCCACAGTGACGTGCGCGTCCTGGACGGAGGGCTCGCGGCCTGGCGCGCGGCCGGCCGCCCGCTCGTGCAGGGCCTGAATGTGCCCAGCAAGGTGTTCGGCGAGCGGGCGCTGCACGAGTGGAAGACGCCCCAGCTGACTTGCCCGGAGCTGGCCGAGCGCATCGCGCGCGGCGACGACATGGTCATCGTGGACTCGCGCACCCCCGAGGAATATCACCGCGGCTGTATCCCCGGCTCCGTGAGCATGCCGGGCGGCGAGCTGGTGCTGCGCATCGGCGAGCTGGTGAAGCACCCCGACCAGACCATCATCGTCCACTGCGGCGGGCGCACGCGCTCTTACATCGGCGCGGAGTCGCTGCGTCGCATGGGGCTGCCGAACCCCATCATCGCGCTCGAGAACGGCACCATGGGCTGGCTGCTCGCCGGGCTCGAGCTGGAGCGTGGGGCCGAGCGCTGGGCGCCACCCATCACCGTCAAAGGGCGCGCGGTGGCCGCGGAGGTGGCCAAGCGCGTCGCGGAGAGCGACGGGCTGCGGGGCATCAACGCCGCCGAGCTCAAGGCGATGCGGGCGCGGCGGGACGCCGAGACCCTCTACGTCTTCGACGTGCGCACCGCGGAGGAGTACGCGGCGGGCCACGTGGCTGGCGCGGTGTGGGTGCCGGGCGGTCAAGCCGTGCAGGCCATCGACGACTATCTTGCCGTGCGCGGCGCCCAGATCGTCTTCGTGTGCGACGACGGGAGCCGTGCCGCGCTGACCACCGCCTGGTACAAGCGCCTCGGCTTCCCCCGCATCGCGTATCTCGAGGGCGGGCTTCCCGCGTGGCAGGCGGCGGGCGGCGCGCTGGAAACCGGGCATCCGGCGCCCGAGCCGTGGGGGCTCGAGACCGCGCGCAAGGCCGTCGCGACGGTGGCGCCCGACGATCTCGGCGGCGCCGTCGTCGTCAGCGTGGATCCCAGCGACCTCTACGCCAAGGCGCATGTGCCCGGCGCGGTGTGGCTCTGCCGCAGCCGTCTCGAGCGGATGATCGGCGCCGTCGCGCCCGACAAGGCTCAGGCGCTGGTCATCACGTGCGCGGACGGCGTGCAGTCCACCTACGCGGCGGTCGCCCTCGCGCGCCTGGGCTACGGCAAGGCGTGCGTCCTCGCGGGCGGCGTGCGGGCGTGGCAGGCGGCGGGGCGTCCCATCGAGACCGGCCCTACACGGCTCGCCGACGAGACCGACGACGTGGTGCAGAAGCCCTACGAGCGCGGGCGCGCGGCGATGGAGGCATATCTCCGATGGGAAGAGGCGCTCGATCACGAGGGCCGGAGCCCGCACACCCTTCTCCCCGGCACGCCGGCGACCCGATGAGCCCGGAGGCGTTTCCCCTCACCGTCAGCACGGAGTGGCTGGCCGCGCATCTCAGTGACCCCGACCTGCGCGTGATCGACGCCACCAACTATCTGCCGCATCTCAAGCGCGACGCCCACGCCGAGCACCGCCAGGCGCACATCCCGGGGGCGGTCTTCTTCGCCATCGACGAGATCGCGGACACGTCCTCGCCGCTACCGCACATGCTGCCCGCGCCGGAAGCCTTCGCGAAGGCGGTGGGCGCGCTGGGCATCGGGGCGGGCGACCGCGTCATCGCCTACGGCGCCAAGGCGATGATCGCCTCGGCCCGCGCGTGGTGGATGTTCCGCGTGTTCGGCCACGATCGTGTGGCCGTGCTCGACGGCGGCCTCGCCAAGTGGCGCGCGGAGGGCCGGCCCGTCGAGGCAGGCGAGAAGGCGCCGCCGCCCCGGCGCTTCACCGCGTCCTTCCGTCCTGAGCTGGTGCGCGATCTCGGCCAGGTCCGCGCCAACGTCCAGAGTGGGCGCGAGCAGCTGGTGGACGCGCGCTCCGCCGGGCGCTTCGCCGGCACCGAGCCCGAGCCGCGCGCGGGGCTGCGCGGCGGCCACATCCCCGGCAGCAAGAACCTGCCCTACAACCAGCTCTTCGCTCCCGACGACACGCTCCTGCCGCCGCCGATGCTGCGGAAGGCCTTCGGCGACACGGGACTCTCCCTCGGGGAGCCGATCACCGCGACCTGCGGCTCCGGAGTCAGCGCGTGCGTGCTCGCGCTCGGACTGGCCGCCCTCGGCCGGCGCGACGTCGCGATCTACGACGGCTCGTGGTCGGAGTGGGGCGCGCGGGCCGACATGCCCGTCACGACCTGAGCCGGTCCTAGTAGTCCGGATCCCACCGCATCGCCGCGACGGCTTCGGTGATGGCGCCGTCTGGAAGGTCGCGCCCGACGCCGGCGTCGCGAGCCTCGCGCACCACCGCCTCCGCGATGCGGGACGACACCTCGCGCAGCGCCCCGATGGGCGGATAGAGGCTGCCTGCCTTCACATCCTCTGGACTCACTTGCCCGGCGAGCGCCTCCGCGGAGACCCGGCACATTCCGTCCGTCACCTCCCGCGCCTCGGCGACAAGGGCGCCGAGCCCGAGGCCGGGAAAGATGAAGGCGTTGTTGCACTGGCCGATGCGTACGTGGCGCCCCGCATACCGCACCGGCTCGAACGGGCTCCCCGTGGCCACGAAGGCACGGCCATCGGTCCAGCCCAGAAGGTCGTCCGGCGTCGCCTCCGCCTGGCTGGTGGGGTTCGAGAGCGGCAGGATGAGCGGGCGCTTGACCACCGCCGCCATCGCGCGCACGGCCCCCTCGGTGAGCGCGCCGGGCTGCCCACAAACACCGATGAGGACGGTGGGGGCCAGACTTCGGACCACCGCCTCCAGATCGCGCGCGCCGTCCACCCCGCATGCGCGGGCCATGTCGCGGGGCCACGCGAAGCGCCGTTGGGAAGCGTCCAGCCCTGGCGTGTCACGCAGGAGGAAGCCGTCGACCTCCACGAGGCCGACGGCACGGTCGAGCTCGGCGCCGCTCGCCCCGGCGCGGGCGACCGCGTCCCGGATTTGACGCGCGATGCCGATTCCCGCCGCACCGCCGCCCACGATCACCGCGCGCTGCTCGCGCAAGGGCGTGCCGGTGAGCCGGCCGGCCGCCAGGATGCCAGCGAGGACGCATGCTCCCGTGCCCTGGACGTCATCGTTGAACGAGGGCAGCGCCCGCCGGTAGCGGTCCAGGAGGTTCAGCGCGTTCTGCTTCTTGAAGTCCTCCCACTGGAGCACGGCCCGCGGGAAGCGTCGCCGCGTCGCCGTCACGAACTCGTCCACCAGCGCCTCGTACGCGGCGCCGCGCAGCCGGGGCTGCCGGAAGCCCAGGTAGAGATCGTCCGTCAGGAGAGCCGCATTGTCCGTCCCCACGTCGAGGCTCACCGGCAGGGTGAGCCTGGGATCGATGCCCGCCGCGGCGGTATAGATGGTGAGCTTGCCCACCGGAATGCCCATGCCGCCTGCGCCCTGGTCCCCCAGCCCGAGGATGCGCTCGTTGTCGGTGACCACGACGAGGCGCACGTCGTCCTGCGGCACGTTGCCGAGGATGGCGTGGATGCGCCCGCGGTGCTCCGGCGTGATCCAGAGCCCTCGCGCCCGCCGGAAGATGTGGCTGAACTCCTGGCATGCGAGGCCCACCGTGGGGGTGTAGACGATGGGCAACAGCTCCTCGAGGTGATCGCCGAGGACGCGGTAGAACAGGCGCTCGTTGCGGTCGTGCAGCGCCGCGAGGCCGATGTGCCGCTCGAGCGCGTCGGACTTGCGCGTGATGTGGGCGAAGGCGCGGCGCGCTTGCTGCTCCATGGTGCTCACCGCGGCCGGGAGGAGGCCTTCCAAGCCCAGGGCGGCGCGCTCCGTGGGCGTGAATGCGGTGCTCTTGTTGCGTAGCGGGTCGCTGAGAAGCTGCGCTCCCCGCGTCGGGGAGTCAGGCGCGCCGGGAGCTCGGGACGACATAGGAGCTCAGCACCCGCAGGTAGTTCGCCCGCTCGAAGGCCCCCGGATCGCGCACCGAGCGGTGGCTCATGCTGCCCTGCATCTGCCGGATGGACTCGTACTCGTGCGCCTCCATCCACGCGAGCACGTCGGCGCGTACGCGGGCCAGGTGGCTCACCCCCTCCTCGAGCAGCGCGGAGGTCATCATCGCCACGCGGGCGCCTGCCATCATAGCCTTGAGCACGTCCGTCGCAGTGTGGACGCCGCCGGTGATGGCAAGGTCGGCCCGGATGCGGCCATACAGCACCGCCACCCAGTGCAGGCGCAGGAGCAGCTCCCAGGAGTGGCTGAGCGTGAGGGTCGGGATCACCTCGAGCCGTTCAAGGTCGAAGTCGGGCTGGTAGAAACGGTTGAACAGGACGAGGGCATCCAGCCCCGCCCCGTCGAGCCGCCGCGCGAAGTGGGCAGCGGCGGTGAAGGCGTGCCCGAGCTTCATGGCGACGGGAATGCGGACGCTCGCCTTCACCTCGCGCGCCAGCTCGAGGTACTGGAGCTCGATCTCGGCCGCGGTACGGTCGAGATCCGTGGCCATGAAGTACACGTTCAGCTCGAGGGCGTCGGCACCCGCTTGCTCCATGAGGCGCGCGTGGCGGACCCAGCCACCGGAAGAGACGCCGTTGAGGCTGGCGATGACTGGGATGCCGACAGCTGCCTTCGCACGGCGCAAGTGCTCGAGGTACGCCTCCGGGCCGATGTGGTAGCCGCCGAGATCCGGGAAGTAAGAAGCGGCCTCCGAATGGCTCTCGGCGGTGTGGCTCAGGTGATGGTCGAGGTGCTGGCTCTCGAGCTCAATCTGCTCCTCGAACAGCGAGGGCAACACGACCGCCGCCGCGCCCGCGTCCTCCATGCGGCGGATCTCGTCGAGCCGCCCGGTGAGGGGCGACGACGACGCGACCAGCGGGCTCGTCAGAGTCAGACCGAGGTAGCGCACGGATAGGTCAAGCATGGGATGGCCCTCCGCCGGCGGGGGACGCCGACCCGTTCGGGACGGCGGGGGCGGCCGCGCGTCCGGGGCGGGCCGCGAAGTGCTCGAGCGTGCGCCACCGCTCGTGGGCGTCCGCCTCCGCCGCCTCGAGGAGCCGCGCCGCCGTCTCCGGGTCGCGGTGGGCGAGCATGGTGTAGCGCGTCTCGTTGTAGAGGTACTGACGCAGCGGCATCGACGGCGGCTTCGAGTCGAGCTGTAGGGGATTGAGCCCCTGGGCGGCCAGCGCCGGGTCGTGCCGGAAGAGCGGCCAGTGGCCGGAGAGCATGGCGGCCTTCTGCTGATCCGCGCCGTGACGCAGATCGTAGCCGTGGGCGATGCAGGGGCTGTAGGCGATGATCAGCGCGGGGCCCCGATACGCCTCGGCCTCGCGGAAGGCGCGCAGCGTCTGCGTGTCCTGCGCCCCCATGGCGACCTGGGCCACGTACACGCTGCCGTAGGTCATGGCCATCAGGGCCAGGTCCTTCTTCCGCGCGCGCTTGCCGCCGGCGGCGAACTTCGCCACCGCGCCGCGCGGGGTGGACTTGGACATCTGGCCGCCGGTGTTCGAGTAGACTTCAGTGTCCAGTACCAGCACGTTCACGTCGCGGCCCGAGGCGAGCACGTGGTCGAGCCCGCCGCCTCCGATGTCGTACGCCCACCCGTCGCCACCCACGATCCACACGGTGGTGCGCACGAGCCCGTCGGCCAGGTCGTGGAGGGCCCGCGCCTCCGGCGTGGCGACGTCGCGAAGCCGCTCGCGCAGCTGCGCGACGCGCTCCCGCTGGAGGCGGATGCCCGCGTCGTCGGTCTGCTCCGCGTGGAGCAGCGCCTCGGCGAGGCCGCCCAGCCGGGGCGCCAGGCTCTCGACCAGCGCCCGCGCCTGCTCGGCGCGGTGGTCCAGGGCAAGCCGCATGCCGAGGCCGAACTCGGCATTGTCTTCGAAGAGCGAGTTGGCCCAGCCCGGTCCCCGTCCGTTCCGGTCCACCGCCCACGGCGTGGTGGGCTGGCTGCCGCCGTAGATCGAGGAGCAGCCGGTGGCATTCGCCACGAGCGCGTGGTCGCCCACGAGCTGGGTCATGAGCTTGAGATAGGGAGTCTCGCCACAGCCTGCACACGCGCCCGAGAACTCGAAGAGCGGCTCGAGGAGCTGGACGTCCTTCACCTGGCCGTGGTTGAGCGCCTCGCGGTCGGGGGCGGGAAGGCCGAGGAAGAACTGCCAGTTGACCGACTCCGCCTCGCGAAGGACCCGCATGGGCTCCATGTTGATGGCGCGGTGACGGACTTCGCTCTTGCTCTTGGCCGGGCAGACCTCCACGCAGAGCCCGCAGCCCGTGCAGTCCTCGGGGGAGACCTGCAGCGTGTAGCGATGGCCGGATAGCTCTCGCCACCGCGCAGGGGCGGACTTGAACGTGGGCGGGGCGCCGGCGAGCCGGTCCGGAGTGTACACGGTAGCGCGGATCACGGCGTGCGGGCACACGAGCACGCACTTGCCGCACTGGATGCAGAGGCTCTCGTCCCAGACGGGGATCTCGCCGGCGATGCCCCGTTTCTCCCACCGCGCGGTGGCGCTCGGGTAGACGCCGTCGGCGGGGAAGGCGCTTACCGGCAGACGATCACCCTCGCCGAGGATAATGGGCGCGCTCACGCGCCGGACGAAGTCCGGGGCCTCGGCGCCCACCGGGGCCAGGCGCTCGACGGCGCTCGTGATCCGCAAAGGGATGGCGACCTCGTGGAGGTGATCCAGCGTGGCGTCGACCGCCGCAAAGTTCTTCCGCACCACTGCCTCACCGCGCTTGCCGTAGGTCTTCTCGATCGACCGCTTGATCGCCGCCACCGCCTCCGCCCGCGGCAGCACCCCGCTGACCGCGAAGAAGCAAGTCTGCATGACGGTGTTGACGCGGCCGCCCATGCCGGTTTCCCGGGCCACGCGATGGCCGTCGATCACGAAGAGCCGCAGCCCCTTGTCGAGGATGGCCGCCTGGACGGGCCGCGGCAGATGGTCCCACACCTCTGCCGGTCCCCAGCGGCTGTTGACCAGGAACACCGCGCCCGGCTCCGCGACGGCCAGCACGTCCAGGCGCTCCAGGAGGCCGAACTGATGGCAGGCCACGAAGCTGGCGCGACCGATGAGATAGCTCGACCGGATGGGGCGTGGCCCGAAGCGCAGGTGGGAAACCGTCATGGAGCCCGACTTCTTCGAGTCGTAGACGAAGTAGCCCTGGGCGTAGGCGTCCGTCTCCTCACCGATGATCTTGATGGAGTTCTTGTTGGCGCCCACCGTGCCGTCCGCGCCAAGCCCATAGAAGACGGCCCGCACCGTGCCGGGGTCCTCGGTGGAGAAGGCGGAATCCCAGTCGAGTGCGAGATGGGTGACGTCGTCGACGATCCCCACCGTGAAGCGGCGCCGCGGCGCCGGGCGCGCCAGCTCGTCGACCACCGCCTTCACCATGGCGGGCGTGAACTCCTTCGAGCCCAGCCCGTAGCGGCCTCCGATCACGCGCGGCGCTGGCCGTCCCGCCTCGGCGGCCTCCTGGAGGGCGGAGACCACGTCGAGGTAGAGCGGCTCGCCGACGCTGCCCGGCTCCTTGGTGCGGTCGAGCACGGCAACCGCCCGCGTGGTGGGCGGCAGCGCGGCCAGGAAGTGCTCGACGGAGAACGGTCGGTACAGGCGGACCTTGAGGAGGCCGACCTTCGCCCCGTCGCGGCTCAGGCGCTCCACTGTCTCGTGGGCGGTCTCCGCGCCCGAGCCCATACAGACGATCACGCGCTCGGCGTCGGCCGCGCCCACATAGTCGAAGAGCCGGTAGCGCCGGCCGGTGAGGCGCGCGAGCCGCTCGAGCGCGCCCTCCACGACGCTGGGCAGCGCGAGGTAGAAGGGGTTCGACGCCTCGCGCGCCTGGAAGTAGACGTCGGGGTTTTGGGCGGTGCCGCGCACGGTGGGGCGGTCGGGTGACAGCGCCCGCGCGCGATGGCGGTCGATCGCCGCGGAGTCGAGCATGGCGCGCAGGGTATCGGGACTCAGCGGCTCGATCTTCGCGACCTCGTGCGAGGTGCGAAAGCCGTCGAAGAAGTGGAGGAACGGCACGCGCCCTTCCAGCGTGGCGACGTGCGCGATCAGCGCGAGGTCCTGGGCCTCCTGTACCGACCCCGAGCAGAGCAGCGCCCAGCCGGTGGCGCGGGTCGCCATCACGTCGCTGTGGTCGCCGAAGATGGACAGTGCCTGGGTGGCGAGCGCGCGCGCGGCGACGTGGATGACCGCGGGCGTGAGCTCGCCCGCGATCTTGTACATGTTCGGGATCATGAGGAGCAGGCCCTGCGAGGCGGTGAACGTGGTGGCGAGCGCGCCCGCCTGAAGAGCCCCGTGCAGCGCGCCCGCCGCCCCGCCCTCGCTCTGCATCTCCACCACGGTGGGGAGCTGGCCCCAGAGATTCGTGCGCCCGTGGCTGGCCCACTCGTCGCAGAGCTCGCCCATCGTGGACGAGGGAGTGATCGGATAGATCGCGATCACCTCGCTCAGGTGATGGGCCACGTGGGCCACCGCCTCGTTGCCGTCGAGCGTGACCCGTGGCCGACCCGTCATGCGCCGCATCACCCCCGTGAGAACGAAGGTGCAAGGGGGCTGCCATGCCGGGCTCCGGTCCGGCGAGGGCGGAATGGCGCGTCGATGTCACGACTTGGCCAGCATGACGATAGCCCTGAGCTCATGGGGCCCAGGCTCGGGGTGAGGCACGCTCGCCCCTCCCTGGGCGCCGGCGCCTCACCGTAGCTGGCCTCATCGTGCGCGTCGACGGGAATTCGCTCGCTGATTCCTCGCCTTGGCGGGGAGCCCCCGGGACATGGGGCGTGGCACCTCACTTGCTGGATGCGCGGTCAGGGAACCGGAGGGTGCACGAGCGGATCAACCGAAGGAGGACGCGCCATGCCGACTGAAACGCTCACCATCGTCGATAACCGGAACGGGAAGTCTTACGAGATCCCCATTCGCGCGGGCGCGATACGGGCCATGGATCTGCGTCAGATCCGCACGGGACCGGAGGACTTCGGGCTCCTGTCCTACGATCCCGCCTTCACGAACACGGCCTCGACGATCAGCCGCATCACCGAAATCGACGGCGATCGGGGGATCCTGCGCTATCGCGGCTACCCGATCGAGGAGCTCGCCGAGCGCTCGAGCTATCTCGAGACGGCGTATCTCCTGCTCCACGGCGAGCTGCCGACCGTCGAGGCGCTGGACGCCTGGGTGTACGAGATCACCCATCACACGTGGGTCCACGAGAACCTGAAGAAGTTCATGGATGGTTTCCACCACGACGCACACCCGATGGGCATGCTGGTCTCGGCGGTCGCAGCGCTGTCCACGTTCTACCCGGAGGCCAAGGACGGCGTGGATCCGGCGACCCGGCACCTGCAGATCGTCCGGCTCATCGCCAAGATCCCGACGCTGGCCGCCTTCGCCTATCGCCACAGCCTCGGGATGCCGTACGCCTATCCCGATAACGCGCTGAACTATACCGGGAACTTCCTCAACATGCTGTTCAAGACCACCGAAGTGCGCTACGAGCCCAATCCAGTGCTCGAGCGCGCCCTCGAAGTGCTGTTCATTCTCCACGCCGACCACGAGCAGAACTGCTCGACCAACGCGGTGCGCAGCGTGGGCTCCTCGCACGTGGATCCCTACTCCGCGGTCGCGGGGGGCGTCGCCGCCCTGTACGGGCCGCTCCACGGCGGCGCCAACGAGGCGGTGCTCCGCATGCTCCGCGAGATCGGCACCACCGCCCGGATCCCCGAGTTCATCCGCGACGTCAAGGCCGGCAAGGCTAAGCTCATGGGCTTCGGCCACCGCGTGTACAAGAACTACGATCCGCGCGCCACCATCATCAAGCGCATGGCCGACGAGGTGTTCGGAGTGACGCGGCCGAGCCCGCTCCTGCCGGTGGCGCTTGAGCTCGAGCGGATCGCCCTCCAGGACGAATATTTCGTCACCCGCAAGCTCTATCCGAACGTGGACTTCTACTCGGGGCTGATCTACCAGGCGATGGGATTTCCGGTGGAGATGTTCCCCGTGCTCTTCGCCATCCCGCGGATGAGCGGGTGGCTCGCCCAGTGGCAAGAGATGCGCAACGATCCGGAGCAGAAGATCGCGCGGCCACGTCAGCTCTACCAGGGCGCAGCGAAGCGGGCCTACGTGGAGATAGAGGGGCGCACGCCGGCGCCCCGGCCGGGCGGATGACGCCCGGCCTGAACTTCGCGGCGGTCCACGACGCAATTACGGGGAGGTGATGCGGGCCTGCGACTGACGGGCTGGGTTCGACGTAGCGGGGCGGCTGCGGCTAGTTGATGCGCTTGGTCCGGCCGCCCCACTCCTTGTCCCGCAGCACGAACTTCTGGATCTTTCCCGTCGAGGTCTTGGGTAGATCGCCGAACTCCACCGCCGCCGGCGCCTTGAAGTGGGCGATGTGCTGCTTACAGAACTCGATGATGTCGCCCTCGGTGGCGGCAGCGCCGATCTTGAGCGTCACGAAGGCCTTCGGGCGCTCGCCCCATTTCTCGTCGGGGATGGCGACGACGGCGCACTCGAGCACCGCGGGATGCCGCGCCACCGTCTGCTCCACCTCGATGGTCGAGATGTTCTCGCCGCCCGAGATGATGATGTCCTTCTTCCGGTCGCGCAGCTCGATGTAGCCGTCGGGGTGCCAGACCCCGATGTCGCCGGAGTGGAACCAGCCGCCGCGGAACGATTCCGCCGTCGCCTCGGGGTTGTCGAAGTAGCCCTTGGCCACGTTGTTGCCCACCATGATGACCTCGCCCAGCGTTTCGCCGTCGCGCGGCACGTCCTGCATCTTCTCGTCCACCACGCGCACGAGGTCGAAGATCGCGTAGCCCTGGCCCTGCCGCGCCGCGCGCTGCGCCTGCTCCTGCTTCGGGAGCGCGTCCCATTCCGGATGCCACTCGCACACGGTGTGCGGCCCGTAGGTCTCGGTGAGGCCATAGACGTGGACGGGACGGAAGTTCAGCTCCTTGAGCTTGCCGAGCAGGGTGGGGGAGGGCGGCGCGCCCGCCACCGTCACCGTCACCGGCCGATCGAGGCGACGCGCCTTCGGGTGGTTCACCACCCCGATCTGCACGGTGGGAGCGCCGTTGTAGTGCGTCACGCCCTCTGATTCGAGCAGCTCCCAGATGCGGGCGGGCTCCACGCGTCGAAGACAGATGTGGGTGCCCCCCACGGTGGTCACGCCCCAGGTGAAGCACCAGCCGTTGCAGTGGAACATGGGTAGCGTCCAGAGGTAGCGCGTGTCGAAGCCCATGCCCGCCTCGAGCACCTCGCCCACCGCGTTCACCCACGCGCCGCGGTGGCTGTACATCACACCCTTCGGGCGCCCCGTGGTGCCCGACGTGTAATTGATCGCGATCGTCTCCTCCTCGTCGTCGAGCCAGCTCTCCACGGGCTCGGGGGAGCCGCCGGCGAGGAAGTTCTCGTAGGGGTCGCCGGGCATGCCGGTGTCGTCCACCCGTATCACGCGCACGCCGGAGAGGTCGAGCGGCTTCACCACCGATTCGAACTCGGCGTCCACGAACAGGAACTTCGAGCCGGAGTGCTTGAGGATGTAGCCGATCTCGTCGCTGGAGAGTCGCGTGTTGATCGCCACGAGAACGCCGCCTCCCACGGGGACACCGTAGTGGGCCTCGAGCATGGCGGGGATGTTCGGGCAGATGAAGGCCACGCGATCGTGCTTGCCCATGCCGGCCGCGCGGAGCGCGGAGGCGAGGCGATTCACGCGCTCGGCGAGCTGGGCGTAGGTGTAGCGCCGGGCAACGTGCACTACCGCGACCTTGTCGGGGAACACGTACGCGCTGCGCTCGAGGAAGCTCACCGGGGTGAGCTCGGTGCGATAGACCTTGTGATGCTTCATCTCTCGAGGCCTCCGGGCATGGGGCGGGTTCGGGCGATTGGCCCGCCCAAGTTTACCATCGGCGTGCTAGGGTGCCCGGATGACCTTCGCCCTCGCTGCCGGCGCCGCCATCGTCGCGGCCGCGAGCTTCGTGCAGGGATTGGCCGGATTCGGCATCGGGCTGGTGGCTCTCGCCTTTCTCCCATTTGTGATCGCGCCGCTGGACGCCATCGTGCTGACCACGCTCTACGCCACGCTCTTCTGCGGCGTCATCTTCGTCCCGCTCCGGCGCGACTTCCTGCCGAGCGGGGTGGACGCCCTCCTCGTCGGCAGCGTGCTCGGCACCCCGCTGGGCGTGTGGGTGCTCGCCACCGTGTCCTCGACGATGCTCGCGCGGCTGATCGGCTCCGTGCTCGTGCTCATCGTCGCGCTCGAGTGGAGTGGCCTGAGCCCGCGGCAACTCCCCGGGCGCGCCTGGGGCTTCACGGCCGGCGTGCTCTCCGGCGCGGTGGGCGGCGCGGTGGGGACGCCCGGCCCGCCCGCCATCGTCTACATGGCCGCCCAGGGGTGGAGCGCACGGACCATCAAGGCCAATCTCCAGGCCTTTCTCGTGGTGAATCAGCTCGTGATCCTGGTGGGCTACTGGTGGGCCGGCCTCCTCTCCGCGGAGGTCTGGCGCCTCGCCGCCGTCTTCGCGCTCCCCGCCCTCGCCGGATTGCTGGCCGGCATGCGACTGTTCAGCGTGGTGGATGGGGTGCGCTTCCGCTGGGTGGTCTTCGCCATCCTGCTCGCCTCCGGCGTGGCGCTTCTGCTGCGGGGCTGATATCGTGACGGCCGTGGAACGGCGCTTCGCGGACAAGGTGATGGTGGTCACGGGGGCGGCGGGTGGGATCGGCCGCGCCGCCGCCGCGCGCTTCGCCGCGGAGGGCGCGCATGTGGTCCTCGTGGACGTCAACGCGGGCGGCCTCGCCGAGTCCCTCGCCGCGGTGGAGAAGGTGGGCGGGCAGGGGCTCATCGTCGAGGCCGACGTGACGCGGATCGGCGAGGTGCAGCGCTACGTCACCGCGGCGGTGGAGCGCTGGGGCGGGATCGACGGTTTCTTCAACAACGCCGGTATCCTCGGGGTGGTGAGCCCGCTCGTGGACTACCCGGAGTCCACGTTCGACCGCGTCATCGCGGTGAACGTCAAGAGCGTGTGGCTCGGGCTCAAGGTCGTGGCGCCCGCCATGATCGCGCGGGGCGGCGGCGTCATCGTCAACACCGCCTCGGTGGCGGGGCTTCGCGGCTCGCCGAACCTCGTCGCCTACACCGCGAGCAAGCACGCGGTGATCGGGCTCACCCGCACCGCCTCCATCGAGCTCGCACGCCACGGGGTTCGCGTGAACGCGGTGTGCCCGGCGCCCATCGAGACCGCGATGGTGGATCAGCTCGAGGGCGGCTTCAATCCACGCGACCCACGGATCACCCGCGACCGGCTCGCCGCGACCATTCCCATGCGGCGTTACGGCAAGCCCGACGAGGTGGCGTCGCTCGTGGCCTACCTCATGAGCCCCGAGGCCTCCTACATCAACGGGGGCATCTACACGGTGGACGGCGGCGCGATGTCGTGAGGCCTCGGGACCGCGCGGCGCTGCTCGCCACCCTCCTCCTCGCCGCGCTCGCGCTTGTGGCGGCGCGGCCGGCGGGTGCCGACGACGCGCTGTGGACGCTGCTCAAGAACGGCCGTCAGATCGTTTTCGTGCGCCATGCCGTGACCACCGCGGGGGTGGGCGACCCACCGGGATTCAAGCTGAACGACTGCGCCACCCAGCGCAATCTCACCGAGACGGGGCGAGCGGACGCGCGACGCCTGGGCGAGGTCTTCCGCGGCCATGCCGTGCCGGTGGGCCGCGTGCTGTCGAGCCCGTGGTGCCGCTGCCTCGAGACCGCCCGGCTCGCCTTCGGCGGTGACGCCGAGGTCTCCAGGCCGCTGTCGAACCTCTACGGGCGCTCGGAGGCCTCCGCCCGCCAGGTGCGCGAGATGGAGACACTGATCGCGACCTGGCGGCCCGAGGGCGCGGGCGGCAATCTCGTGATGGTCTCGCACGGCTCGAACATCCTCGCGCTCACGGGCATCAGCGTCGAGCCGGCGGAGATGGTGGTACTGACCCCCCACGCCGGCGAGCGCTTCAAGATCGCTGGCCGCCTGTCCGCGCGCTAGATCCCGCGGCTAGCGGGGTAGGCGCGGCGCCTCGGCGCAGGTCCGCTCGATCTCCTCGACGGTCTTGGGAGTCCCGGCGGTGAGATTCTCGTGGCCCTCCGCCGTGACGAGGATGTCGTCCTCGATGCGCACGCCGATCCCGCGGAGTTCGCGGGGGATGGGGTGCACGATCTTCTCGGCGCGCGCCTTCTCCTCCTCCTCGAGCTTGCGGGCGGCGGCCACACCGAGGCGGTAGCGGCGCTCCCACATCTCCTCCTCGCTGTACTCGCGGAGGTGGAAGGTGACGGACTCGCGCTCGGGATCGATGTAGAGGCCCGGCTCCACCGTCACGACCATGCCGGGCTCGAGGGCCCGCGACTGGCGGCGCACACGGTAGTCGCCCACGTCGTGCACGTCCATGCCCAGCCAGTGGCCGGTGCCGTGCATGTAGAACTCACGGTAGTGGTGCATGGCCAGCGATTCGTCCACGCCGCGCGGGAGCAGGCCCACCGCCACCAGCCCCTCGGTGAGCACGCGCCGGGCCGCCTCGTGCATGGCCTCGTAGCGCGCGCCGGGTCGGGCCGCCGCGATGGCGGCCAATTGCGCGTCGAGCACTATCTGGTACACCCGCCGCTGCGGCGCGGTGAACCGGCCGTTCACCGGGAACGTACGCGTGATGTCGGAGGCGTGGTAACCCCACTCGCAGCCCGCGTCGATGAGCAGGAGGTCGCCGTCCTCCATGCGCCGCCGGTTCTCGTTGTAGTGGAGGATGCAGGCATTGGGGCCGGAGGCCACGATGGACGGGTACGCGTTGCGCGAAGAGCCGCCCTTGCGGAACACGAACTCGATGGCCGCCTGCACCTCGTACTCGCGCTGCCCGGGGCGGGCGAAGCGCATGGCCTCGATGTGGGCGTCGCGGCTGATCTCGCACGCGCGGCGCTGGCGGGCGAGCTCCTCGGGGGCGCGGCGGAGCCGCATCTCGTGGAGGAGCGGCCCGGGATCGTCGATGCGGCTCGGGGTGACGAAGCCCCGCACGCGCACGCCGCGCATCTCGTTGACCAGCCGGATCACGCGCGCATCGTGGTGCGGATTGCCCAGACGGTACACGAGGCCGGCCCGGTCCACCGCGTACTCGCGCAGCCGTGCGTCGAGCTCGTCGATGGTGTAGGCGGCGTCCGCGCCGTAGGTGGCGATGGCGCCCTCCACGCCGGCGCGCCGTCCCGTCCAGATCTCCAGCTCGCGGTCGCGCGGCCGCACGAAGAGGACGAAGCGCTCCTTGGCGTGCGCGGGGTTGAACACCGCCACCGCGTCGGGCTCATCGAAGCCGGTGAGGAAGTAGAAGTCGGAATCCTGACGGAACTCGAAGTCGGTATCGGCGTTGCGGGCCGCCTCGCGGCCGGCGGGGATGATCGCGAGCGATTCGCCGAGCGCCTCGGCGAATCGCCGCCGTCGCTCGAGGAAGGGGGCGAGGTCGAAGGCCATGCGCGTAGCGTACCATGTTGACAGTCCCGCGCGATTGCGGAACAATCCCGGGCGCCGCTACCGGACGCTCCGAAAGGACGGATCATGCGCACTACGACGCGACTCCGCCAGTTCCTCGCCGCCCCCGGCCTCATCGTCGCGCCCGGCGCCTATGATGGCTTCTCCGCGCGCCTCATCGAGGCGGCGGGCTTTTCCGTCGTGTACATGACGGGCGCGGGCACCGCCGCGTCGCACCTGGGCCAGCCCGATCTCGGGCTCGCCACCCTGACCGAGATGGCGAACCATGCCTCCCACCTCGCCAGCGCAGTGTCGCTCCCCGTGATCGCGGACGCCGACACCGGCTACGGCAACGCGCTCAATGCGGTGCGCACGGTGCGGGAATACGAGAAGGCGGGCGTGGCCGGCCTCCACATGGAGGATCAGGTCGCGCCCAAGAAGTGCGGGCATATTGCGGGAAAGCAGGTGGTGCCCACCAAAGAGTTCGCGGAGAAGATCCGCGCCGCCGCCGAGCACCGCACCGACCCCGACTTCGTCATCATCGCGCGCACCGACGCCCGCGCGGTGACGTCGCTGGAGGACGCCATCGACCGCGGCAACCGCTATGCGGAGGCGGGCGCGGACGTGATCTTCGTGGAGGCCCCCCAGACCCTGGAGGAGATCCACCGCGTGGCCCGCGAGGTGAAGGCGCCGCTGCTCGCCAACCTGGTGCAGGGGGGCAAGACCCCGCGCGTGCCCACCGACGAGCTCGAGCGCCTCGGGTTCAAGATCGCGATCTTCCCCGCGGTGTGCATGGCGGCGGCCGTCCCCGCCATCGAGCGCGCCCTCGGCCTCCTCAAGGAGCGCGGCACCGACTGGCACGAGGGCCCGGTGCTCTCCCCGATGGACATCTTCAGAAAAGTGGGCTTCGACTGGTGGCACGCCGTCGAGGAGAGGTACACCGGGGCCTGAGCCGGTTCGTGTCCACCGCTCCGCGCACGCTGTTCGAGAAGATCTGGAGCCGGCACGTCGTGACCGAGGGCGCCGGCGGCATGAGCCTGCTCTACATCGACCGGCTCCTCATGCACGACGGCGCCGTGCACACCTTCGACCGTCTCCGGAAGGCGGGACGGGCGATCCGCCGGCCGGACGCCATCGCCGCCACCGCCGACCACTACGTCCCCACCGCGACCGGCCCCCGCGGCATCGCGGATCCGGCGATCCGCGGCATGGTCACGGAGATGGCGCGCCACACCGCGGATCTCCGCATTCCCTACTTCGGGCCCGGCGACGCGCGGCAGGGCATCGTCCACGTGATGGGCCCCGAACAGGGCTTCACCCTGCCCGGCATCACCCTCGTCTGCGGCGACTCGCACACCGCGACCCACGGCGCGTTCGGCTGCCTCGCCTTCGGAATCGGCGCGTCGGAGCTGGAGCACGTGCTGGCGACGTCGTGCCTCTGGCAGCGCAAGCCCCGCGCCATGAGGATCCGTGTGGACGGGGCGCGGCCCCCGGGCGTCGCTGCCAAGGATGTCATCCTTACGGTGATCGCCACGATCAGCGCGGCCGGCGGCACCGGGTACGTGATCGAGTATGCCGGCGCCGCCATCGCCGCGATGTCGATGGACGAGCGCATGACCGTCTGCAACATGTCCATCGAGGCCGGCGCCCGCGCCGGCATGGTCGCGCCCGACGTCACCACCTACGGGTATCTCGAGGGACGCCCGTTCGCGCCCGCGGCCGCGCAGTGGGACGCGGCGCGCGCGCACTGGGAGACACTGCCGTCGGACGAGGGCGCGGTGTTCGACGCCGAGGTCGTGCTCGACGCCGCCACGCTCGCGCCCACGGTGACGTGGGGCACGAGTCCCCAGGAGGCGCTGCCCATCACCGGCCGCGTGCCCGATCCCGCGGAGACCGCGGACCCCGCGCGGCGATCCGCCATCGAGCGGATGCTCGCCTACATGGGCCTTGCCGCCAACACACCGCTCACCGCCATCAAGGTCGACCGGGTCTTCATCGGCTCGTGCACGAACAGCCGCCTAGAGGACCTTCGATCCGCCGCCGTGGTCGTCCGCGGCCGTCGCGTCGTGGTGCCGGCCTGGGTGGTGGCGGGCTCCGGCCTGATCAAGCGCGCGGCGGAGGCGGAGGGCCTCGACCGGATCTTCCGCGAGGCCGGGTTCGAGTGGCGCGAGCCGGGCTGCTCGATGTGCATCGGCATGAACGGCGACACCGGCCGCCCCGGGGAGCGCGTGGCGTCGACGTCCAACCGCAACTTCGAAGGACGCCAGGGTAAGGGCGTGCGCACGCACCTCATGAGCCCGGCGATGGCCGCCGCCGCCGCGGTCACCGGCCGCCTCACCGACGTCCGGGCCCTCACCGGCGAGGCGCGCTGAGCGTGGACCCCTTCACCTCGGTGACCGCCGTGGCGGTGCCCTTCGACGCGGTCAACATCGATACGGATCGCGTGATTCCCGCGCGCTTCCTGCATAAACCGCGCGGCCCGGAGTACGCAGGGCTTCTCTTCCACGACGTGCGCTTCGACGAGGATGGCCGCGAGCGCGCCGATTTCATCATGAACCAGCCCGCCTTCCGCGGCGCGCGCATCATCGTGGCCGCGGACAACTTCGGCTGCGGCTCTTCCCGCGAGCACGCGGTGTGGGCGCTCGCCGCGTACGGGATCCGCGCCGTCATCGCTCCCTCGTTCGGCGACATTTTCTTCAACAACTGCTTCAAGATCGGCGTGCTGCCGGTGGTGGTGCCCGCGGAGACGGCGGCGGTGCTGCGCCGCCAGCTGCACGCAATGCCGGGTGCGTCGATCACCGTGGACCTCGAGGCGCAGACGGTGACCGGCCCCGACGGGGCGCACATCCCGTTCGCCGTGGATCCGTTCCGGCGCCAGGGCCTCCTGCGCGGTGAGGATGAGATCGCGCTCACCCTGGGTCACGAGGCGGCCATCGCGGCCTTCGAGCGGCGCCATGCGGGCGAGGAGCCGTGGCTCGCCGTCGAGCGACGCGCATGAAGACGCCGCTCTCGGTCTATCTGCCGTTCAACCGTGACGCCCTTCGTGGCGCCTTCGAGACCGCCAAGGCGGGCACGGCGCCGCCGCCGCGGGAGGGACACTGGCTCTTCGTGCAGGACCAGAGCCTGCTCGTCGCCGCCGCGGGCGATGGCTTCCGTTTGCCGCACGGCCGCCCCCCCGCCGAGCTCGCCGCCGCGATGAGCGAGCCCCTGTGGCTCGGCACGTGGCGCGGGGTGCCGTGCTGGGTGTCCGCGGTGCCGAAGCACGCGCCCGTGCCGAACGGGCTACGCGCGGAGACCATGATCCCCATGCGCGGGGCGCGGCTGCCCGACGAGCTGCTGTCGCTCGGTGGCATGGCCATGCAGGGCCTCTGGTGGGAAAGCACCAGCGGCCACTGTCCGCGCTGCGGCGCGCCGACCACGCGCATCGCCGGGGAGTGGGGCAAGCGCTGCGGCGGCTGCGCGTACGAGCACTACCCGCATCTGCATCCCGCCGTCATCGTGCTCGTGCGCGATACCGGGCGTGTGTTGCTCGCGCGCAAGCCGGAGTGGGCGCCCGGCCGCTACGCCCTCGTGGCCGGGTTCGTCGACAACGGCGAGTCCCTCGAGGGTGCGGTGGCGCGCGAAGTGAAGGAGGAGGTGGGCGTGGACGTGACCGACATCCAGTACGTGGGCAGCCAGAACTGGCCGTTCCCCAGCCAGCTCATGGTGGGCTTCGTCGCGCGCTATGCGGGCGGCGAGCTCGCGGTGGATCGCGGCGAACTGGAGGACGCGCGCTGGTTTCCCGCCGACGCGCTGCCGGACCGGCCCTCGCGCCACAGCATCGCGCGCTTCATCCTCGACAACCATGCGGCGCTCTAGCCGTTCACGCTCACCGAGAAAGGAGACCTGAAATGTCCATCACGCGTCTCAGCGTCGGTCCGCGGTTTTCCGGCGTGGTCGTGCACGGCGACACCGTCTACCTCGCGGGCCAGGTCGCGACCGATGCGAGCGCCGGCGTCAAGGGACAGACCGAGCAGATCCTGAAGAAGATCGACGAGCTGCTCGCGGCGGCCGGATCGAGCAAGGCGAAGATGCTCTCGGCCACCGTGTGGCTCGCGAACATGGGCTCCTACGATGAGATGAACGCTGCCTGGGATGCGTGGGTACACCCCGATGGAAAGCCCGCGCGCGCGACGGTGGAGGCACGTCTGGCGAGCCCGAAATATCTCGTCGAAATTGCGGGCGTGGCCGCGCGCTAGTCAGCGTCAGTCTGGTGACTCGTGTAAGAGTGTAAGAGTTACGCCGCCAACATTGTAAGAAATTCTCAATGGAAATCGGCTACCCTAACGGAGCCTTTCGCGCTACGAGGTGAACATTAGTGCCAGAGACCTATGATTCCGGAATCGAGCGTGGCATGAAGTCTGCTGGGCGGGTGGCCAACATGAAAACGCTCCTTCGGATTCGCCGCCGCCGCCGCTCCGCGCAAATCGTGGTTGCCTCCCGTGAACCTTATGTGGCACCGCCTAGAGTTCCTGATGCGGCCCTGCATGCCCTGCAGCGTTTGCGCTATGAGGTCTACTGCCTGGAGCAAAAGTTCGTGGACGCCGCGTGCTGCACGGACGGCCGCGAGACCGACGAGTACGATCCCCACGCGATCCACTTCGCGGCGGCCACCGACACGGGTGAGGTGGTGGCGACCCTCCGGCTCGTGCTCGACTCGCCCCTGGGCTTCCCGCTGGAGCGCCACGCGCTGTCGCTGCTCGACGAGCGCCCGCGGGGTGAGCGCGCGCGCACCGGTGAAGTCTCGCGCCTCATCATCGCGTCCCGGTATCGGAGCTCCACGATCCGGGAGCCCCTCATCCTCTTCGGGCTCTTCCGCCACCTCTACGAGGAGTCGTGGCGGCTCGGCCTCGACTATCTGATCGCGGCGATGGAGGGCAAGCTGGCGCGGCTGCTGCGGCGGCTCGGGTTCCCCTTCGCCGAGCTAGGGGATCCGATCAGCTACTTCGGTCAGGTGATTCCCTACGGGGCCCCTCTCGCCACGATGCGGCAGGGTTACCGGCGCATCATCGCGTATCAGCGGAGCTGCGTGGGCGGCGGCCGGCCACCCTTCCGCTATTTCCGCGTGAGCTCCGACCGGCTCGCCGGCGCACGCCTGGGCGAGCGGCGCGACTGCGCCTGAGCCCCGCTAGGCTCGGCTCTCGTAGACGATCTCGCCGGCCACCAGGGTGAGGCGCGGCGTGATGTCCTTGATGGCGCTCTCCGGACAGGTGAAGACGTCGTCGGAGAGCGCCACGAGGTCGGCGCGCTTGCCCACCTCCAGCGTGCCCGTCAAGCGGTCCTGACCCGACGCTTCCGCGTTCCAGGCGGTGAAGGACCGCACCGCCTCGTCCCGCGTCATCCGCTGCTCCGGCTGCCACCCGCGGTCCTCGCCGGTCCGCGGCCGCCGCGCCACCGCCGCGTAGATCCCGTGGAACGGGTTGGGATCCTCGACGGGGAAGTCCGAGCCACCCGCGATGCGCACGCCGGTGGCCAGCAGTGACCGCCATGCGTACGCGCCCCGCAGTCGCTCCGGTCCGAGGCGCGCTTCCGCCCACGGCATGTCCGACGTGCAGTGGGTCGCCTGCATGCTGGGGAGCACGCCGAGGCGCGCGAACCGGCCGATGTCGCGCTCGGCGAGGATCTGCGCGTGCTCCACGCGGTGCCGGAGCGCACGGGCCGCCGGCCGCTCCGCGAGCACGCGCTCGAAGGCGTCGAGCACCATGGTGTTGGCGCGGTCCCCGATGGCGTGCACGCACACCTGGAAGCCGCGCGCGGCGGCGTCCGCGGTGAGACGGTAGAGCTCGTCGGGGGGGAGCAGCACCAGGCCCGAGTTCTCGGGATCGTCGCAGTACGGATGATGCAGCGCCGCCCCGCGCGAGCCAAGCGCGCCGTCGGCCATGAGCTTGAGCGCGCGCACCTCCACCCGGCCGTCGCCCATGGACTCGGGGCCGTCCGCCCGGTAGCGCTCCCAGGCCGCCGGCTCGCGACCGGCCACCGCGACGTAGTTCCGGAGTGGAAACTGGCCACGCTCGACGAGGCGGCGATAGGCGGCGAGGGCGCGTAGATCCGCCCCCATCTCGTGGAGGCCGGTGAGCCCGGCGGCGAGGCACTGGGCGATGGCCTCGCGCACCGCCGCGTCGAAGCGCGCCTCGTCGGGCGGCGGCTGCACGTGAGCCACGAGCCGCTGCGCGGTGTCCACGAGAAGACCGGTGGGCTCGCCGCGCCCGTCGCGCACGATCACGCCGCCGGAGGGATCGGGCGTGTGGCGGTCGATCCCGGCCGCGCGGAGGGCGGCGGAATTGGCCCACGTCGCATGGCCGTCCACACGCACCAGCGCCACCGGGTGATCGGGCGCGACGCGGTCGAGGGAGGCGCGCGACGGGAAGGCCATGTCCGCCCAGAGATTCTGGTCCCAGCCGCGGCCCGCGATCCACTCGCCGCGGGGGAGCCGGGCCGCCGCCTCGCCCACGCGCCGCGCGATGGCCTCCTCGGAGGTGCGTCCGCCTGCGTCGAGGGTGAAGCGCGCGCGCGCGAGGTGCATCAGGTGCCCGTGCGCATCCACGAGCCCGGGCAGCACCGCGCGCCCATGCAGATCGAGAATCGGCTCGCCGGCGGCGGGATTGACGTCCGCGCGGCGGCCGCAGAAGACGATGCGGCCGTCCCGGACCACCAGCGAATCGGCCACGGAGCCGAGGGCGTCCATCGTGTAGATCCGCGCATTGGTGACAAGCATGACGTCGATGATATGCTGGCTCGCCGAACGTGACCACCCCGCTGCCACGCGCTCCCGTCAGCCCGGCACCCCGTCCGCCGCACCTGCGCCATAACGTGCTGGCGCTGGGGCTGGACTTCGGTCTGTTCCTGGTCGGCCTCTCCTTCGCGGGCCAGGCCACCATCCTGCCCGCCTTCGCCGCCCACCTGGGCGCGCCCAACGTGGTGATCGGCGCGATTCCCGCGCTGATGACGGTGGGCTGGTACCTGCCGCCCTTGTTCGTCGCCGGCTACACGGAGTCCCTGTCGCGCAAGCTGCCGTTCATCGTCCGGTACACCGTCTGGGAGCGCGCGCCGTACCTGGTGCTCGCCGCGGTGGCCTTCACGCTCGCGGATCCGGCACCCGGCCTCTCGCTCGCCCTGTTCCTCGCCATGCTGCTCGTCATCGCGGCCACGGGGGGTGTCCTCATGCCCGCGTGGCTGGACGTGGTGGGTCGCGCCATCCCCACCAGGCTCCGAGGCCGCTTCTTCGCCGCGACGAGCATGTCGGCGGGCGTCGCCGGCCTCGGCGCCGGGCTCGTGACCGCCTGGCTGCTCGCCACCGTGCCCGCGCCCCGGAGCTACGGGATCTGCTTCGTCATCGCCGCCCTGTTCCTGGGCCTGTCCTACGTCGCGCTGGCGAGCGTCAAGGAGCCGGACGGTCCCGCCGCCGCGGCCGCGACCTCGCTCGTGCGCCAGCTCCGCCGCGTCCCTGGGCTGCTGCGCGGCGATCGCAACCTGGCCTGGTATCTCGCCACGCGCCTCTTCGCCACCATCGGCGGGGTGGCGAGCGGGTTCTACACCGCGTACGCGCTCACCGTGCTGGGGACGCCCGCGTGGCGGGCCGGCGTGTTCACCACCGCGATCATCGTGGGGAAGCTTGCGGGGGACGCGGTACTCGGGTGGGTCGCCGATCACGCCGGCCACCGGGCCGTGCTCATCGTGGGCGTCCTCGCCACGGTGGTCGGCAACGGCATCGCCCTGACCGCGCGCTCCGCCGATGTCCTGGATCTGGTCTTCGCGCTCGTGGGCGTGCAGTTCGCCGCGCACAACGTGTCCGGGCTCAACGTCTTGCTGGAATTCGCCCCGTCGGTTGCCGAGCGCCCGACCTACATCGGTCTCGGGCTCACCATGGTGGCGCCGGTGGCCTTTGCCGCCCCGCTCGTCGCGGGGCTCGTGGCCGACACCGTGGGGTTCCGCGCGGTGTTCCTCGGCGCGGCGCTGGGCGGGCTGACCGCGCTCGTCCTGCTCATCGGCCTCGTGCGCGATCCGCGCCACGAGCGGGAGGCGCGCGTTGCCGTGTGACGAGCGGCTCGCCGCATGACGACGCCATTCGACGACGCGCGCCGGAGGCTCCTGGTTGGGGGTCTGTGCGGCGGCGCGCTCTGGCTCTTCGGGCCCGGAGGCCGCGCATGGGCTCAGGGCGCCCTCGAGCGTGAGCACGCGCCGCGGCTCGAGATGCCCATCCTCGCCGAGGACTCCGCGGCGGTGCCGGTCCGGGTCTCCGTGGAGCACCCGATGGAGCCGGATCACTACATCCGCTCGCTCGAGGTGACGCTCGACAGGGACCCGATGCCGTGGAAGGGGAAGTTCAACTTCACGCCGGCCAACGGCCGCGCGTGGGCGGCCTTCACGATGCGCTCGGGGTCGGGGGGCACGGCGCGGGCGGTGGCGGAATGCTCCCGGCACGGGCGCTTCACCGGCGCCGGCGACGTGCGCGTGGCCGAGGGCGGCTGCGCGACCGGGGGCGCCCCGATCGACCGCACGCGGATCGGCAACCCGCAGCTCCGCCTGCCGGGCTCGCTGCGGGCGGGGCAGATCGTCGAGGTCAAGACCAAGGTGGACCACGACTCCAGCACGGGCCTCGTGGCCAAGGGCGGGAAGCTCGTCCGCGAAGGGCCCGAGTTCTACGTGAAGAGCCTGCTCGTCTCCTTGGACGGTGAGCCGGTGTGCGAATTTCAGATGGGCTCGGCGATCAGCGCGAACCCCCTGATCCGCTTTCCCCTCAAGATCACGCGGAGCGGCACCCTCACGGTGGTGTTCGTGAACAACGAAGGACAGCGCTGGGAGACTTCCCAGCCCGTGAAGATCTAGCCAAGGGCGATCGCGCCGGCGGCGGCGAGCCGCTCGATCTCGGCGGCGGCGAGCCCGAGCTCGCCCAGCACCTCCGCGGTGTGCTGACCCAGCAGAGGGGCGGGACGGGTGAGGCGGGCCGGAGTCGCCGAGGCGCGCACGGGAAAGTCCACCATCCGGAGCGTCCCGTAGCCCGGCTGCTCGACCTGCGCGATCAGCCCGAGGTGCTTGACCTGCGGATCCTCGAAGACCTCGTCGAACTCATAGATGGGGCCCGCCGCGATCTGCGCCTTCTCGAAGCGCGCCACCCATTCCGCCGTCGAGTCGGTGGCGAGCACCGCCTCCACCCGCGCCTTCATCTCCGCGTGATGGGCGAGGCGCTCCTGGTTCGTGGCGAAGCGCGGATCGCTCCGGAGCACGGGATCGCCCAGCACGCCGCAGAAGCGGTCCCATTGATCGGGGCTCAGCAGCACCACGTTGAGATAGCCGTCGCCGGTGCGATAGGCCTCGGCGGGCGTGAGGTTCGGGTTCCGGTTGCCCTCGCGCGTGGGCCGCTTGCCGGAGTCGAAGTAGTGCGCGACCGGATCGGGCAGCATCGCGATGGTCGCGGCGAGGAGGCTCACGTCGAGGTGCTGCCCGCGGCCGGTGCGCGCGCGGTGCACGAGGGCGGCCTGCACCATGCCGAAGGTGAGATACGACGCGGCGAGGTCGGAGATCGAGCCGCCGGCCCGCGTGGGCGGATCGCCGGGCTGACCGGTGAGGGCCATGATGCCGCTCATGCCCTGGGCGATGAGGTTGTAGCCCGGGCGGCGAGACAGCGGCCCGTCCTGGCCGAAGCCGGTGACCGATGCGTACACGATGCCGGGGTTCGCCGCGCTCACCGCCGCGTAGCCCAGACCCTGCCGCTCGGCCACGCCGGGCAGGAAATTCTCGATGAGCACGTCGGCCCGGCGCGCGAGCTCGATGGCGACGCGCCGCCCGTCCGGGTGTCCCAGGTCGACCGCGATCCCGCGCTTGTTGCGGTTCACGGACGCGAACGCCGCGCTCATGCCCCGGCCGCGGAGGGAGCGGAAGTCGTCGCCGCGGCCGGGCCGCTCCAGCTTGATCACGTCGGCGCCGAGATCGCCCATCAGCATGGCGGCGTACGGTCCGGCGATGACGCGCGAGCAGTCGAGGACCCGCAGGCCCTCGAGCATGGTGGGTCGGTCGGTCATGGCGGCCCCTTGTGGGTATCAGCGCGGCCGGGGCAAGTCAAGCCCGCGGGAACCCACGGGCCATGTCCCGTGTTGTTTGAGCGGTATTCGTCCAACCACCTCCCCACCACCACACAAGGAGGTCCCATGGCCAGCGCCGCACGCGCGTTCAATCCCCTGAGCCGCAGAGAAGTGCTCAAGTACGGCGCCTTCACGACGGTGGGGGGCGTGCTCACCCCCGGTATCTCGATGGCGCAGGCGATCGTCACCGACACCAAGGGCATTGTGGCGCGCGACATCTCGCTCAGCGTGGGAGGCACGGCGATCCCCGCCTACGAAGCCCGGCCCGATGGCGCGGGGCCGTACCCCGTGGTGACGGTGATCTCGGGCTTCACCGGAAACAACGAGCACCACAAGGACGTGGTGCGGCGCCTCGCCCATGCGGGCTACTACGCGATCTCACCGGAGCTCTACGCGCGCGAGGGCGGCATGCAGGGCAAGGACTTCGCCGAGATGGGCAAGATCTCGGGCGGCGTCACCCGTGCGCAATACCTCGGTGACATTCGCGCCGCCACGGATCACGCCAAGGCGCAGACGTGGGCGCGCGCGAATCGCCTCGGCGTTACCGGCTTTTGCGGCGGCGGCGCGCTCACCCTGCATTTCACCGCGGAGTATCCGGGCGTGACCGCGGCGGCGCCGTGGTACGGCCAGGTCAAGCGCGTGCTCAAGGACGCGCCCGGCGTCGACGCTTTCAGTCTCGTGGATCGCATCAAGGCGCCGGTGCTCGGGCTCTACGGCGCCGCCGATCCCGGTATCCCGGGGGAGGACGTGAAGCGGTTCGAGGCCGAGCTGAAGAAGCACAATCCGGCGGTGGAGTTCATCCTCTACCCGGACGCGCCGCACGCCTTTTTCTCGGACGACCGGCCCCAGACCTACCGGAAGGAGGCCGCCGAGGACGGCTGGCGCCGCCTCCTCGCCTTCTTCGAGAAGCACCTCAAGGCCTGATCGGGGCGTTAACTCACACTCATTGTTCTCTTAGACCCCGAGGCCTGCGAGGGCCTCGGGGCGCAGTTCTTTCGCCCTCGCACGGGACGTCCGTTGACATTCTTGGCGGTGTGTCAGCGCGAACTGTCAATTCCTCGAAGTGACAGCCCGCTGACGGTCTCTTTTGCCTCGTGATTTCGTGACGTTGTTCGCACCTACCGATGGCATGGATGTTGCGATTCCGACGGCGGCGGCGGACCGGTGACAGCCGGACCGCCGATCCGAATCGGGACGGAGACCGAGCGAGAGGGCATGGAATACGACGTGGACCGGGAAGTGGCCTTCGTGGGGCAGCGGGTCAAGCAGAAGATCTGCGCGGCCCTCACGATCACCGCGGTGATCCCCCTCCTGATCCTCACCTACGCGATCTACGCGCACGTCGTTCCCCTCCTCGATCCCGTCTCCGCCTCCAACGATCTGATCTGGTTCGAGGCCCTCGTGATCTTCACCGGGCTGCTCATGGCCGCGGGCGGCTTCGTGGTGTGGGATCTCGCCGCCGCGGTTGCCCGTACGGCCGAGATGGTGACGGAGGCGCGGCGGGCGGAGGGCATGGCGGCGTTCCGGCACGACGAGGTCGGCACGCTGATGAACTCGTTCTCGCGGATGCTCGCCACCATCGAGGACCAGGCGGCCGAGATCAATCAGTTCGCCCAGCGGCTCGAGGGCGCCTACAAGGAGCTCGAGTTCACCAACGCGCGCCTCAAGGAGTTCTCGTTCAAGGACGACGTGACCGGGCTCTACAACCGGCGCTTCTTCTCGATTCGCCTCGAGGAGGAGGTCTCCCGGTTCCGGCGGTTCAATCATCCGGTGTCGATGGTGCTGCTGGACCTCGACGGCTTCAAGTCGGTCAACGACGAGCTCGGGCACGGAGCGGGGGACGACACCCTGCGCATCATGGCCGACATCCTGATGCGCTACTCGCGCGGGATCAACGTGATCTCCCGCTGGGGCGGCGACGAGTTCGCGGTGCTTCTCGTGGAGACGACCAAGGCGGGCGCCCGGCTCTACGCCGACCGGATCCGCCAGGTGCTCGCCGAGTATCCGTTCGCCCACGGCCGCCGCATCACCGCGAGCTTCGGCATCGCCGCGCTGCCCGAGGACGTGGCCCCCACCGCCGACACCGTGCTGCAGGCCGCCGACGAGGCCCTCTATGCCGCCAAGCGCGCGGGCAAGAACCGCGTGTGCGTCTTCGAAGACATCACGGCGGTAGCGCGGGTCGAGCCGGAAGTGGAGCGCGTGTGAGCGAAGCCGCGCCGACCAACCCCGGCGTCTTGATCGTCGACGACGATCGCCATATTCGCGACATCCTCCGCGAGCTCTTCCTGTCCAGCGGCTACAGCGCCCAGGTGGCGGCGGACGGGCGCGAGGCCCTCGAGCTGTTCGACGCCGACCGGCCATCCCTCACCGTGACTGACGTCCACATGCCGGTGATGGATGGGGTCGAGCTCCTCAAGAAGGCGCGCGCCATCGATCCCGACGCGGCCTTCCTCGTGCTCACCGGCGTCGCCAACGTCCAGACCGCGGTGGAGAGCCTCAAGTTCGGCGCCTACGACTTCATCATGAAGCCCGTCCACATGGACGAGCTGCTCATCGCCGCCGAGCGCGCCCTCGAGCACCGCGGGCTCCTCATCGAGCGGCGCGAGCACCAGGTGGTCCTCGAGCGCCGCGTCGAGGAGGCCACGCGGGAGCTGGCCGCGACCCTGCACGAGCTGGAGAGCACCTACCGCACCACGCTGGAAGCGCTAGGCTCCGCCATCGACACGCGCGACCTCGGCACCCACGCCCACTCGCGGCGGGTGCGCGGGTACTCGCTGGCCATCGCCCGCGCCTACGGGATGCCGGAGGTGGAGCTCCGCGACCTCGAGCACGGGGTGCTCCTGCACGACATCGGCAAGATCGGGATCCCCGACGCTATTCTCCTCAAGCCCGGGCCGCTCACCCCGGCCGAGTGGAAGATCATGCGGACGCACCCGGAGATCGGGCGCCAGCTCGTCGAGCAGATCCCGTTCCTGCGCGGGGCGGTGCCGATCGTGTACCACCACCACGAGCGCTGGGACGGCACCGGCTACCCGCTCGGCCTCAAGGGCGAGCAGATCCCGCTGGGCGCCCGCATCTTCGCCATCGCCGACGCGTTCGACGCCATGACCTTCGACCGCCCCTACTCGCGGGCCATCTCACTGGAGTCGGCGCGGCGCGAGGTCGAGCGGTCGGCCGGCTCGCACTTCGATCCGCGCGTCGTGAAGGTGTTCCTCGAGCTGCCCGTCGACGTGTTCGAGACGATTCGCCGCCAGTCGGTCGAATAAGGCCTCGCGTCCGAACTCCCGCCTACGATAGTATGCGCGCATGCCGCGCTATCTCTTCATCGTGACGAGGGAGGAGCCCGAGCTCTGGGCGCATCTCAAGCGCGAGTTCGTCAACGAGGAAGGGGTCGTGGTGATGCTCGACCGGCGCCGGACGGATCGCCGCCGCTCCGGCGCCACGTGGGGAGGGACGGAGCGGCGGCGGCTCGACCGGCGCGTGCATCCGTCCATCCGGCACGAGCTGAACACGCTGAACTTCGCCCTCGTCCGCGCGGACTGACGCGCGGCACGCGCGGGCCCCGCCGGCCCGGGCGGTGAAGGAGTGAGCCGGTGCGGCCGATCGACTCCATCCTCGACACCGCGATCGCGCTGAACGCCACCGACGTGCACCTGCAGGCGGGCTTGCCGCCCGTCTATCGCGTGCAGCGGGGGCTCGTCCAGAAGGGCCGCAAGGTCCTCTCCCCGCGCGACGTCGAGGATCTCGTCACCTCGCTGATGACCGACCACCAGAAGCGTCTCTTCCGCGAGAAGCTCGACTACGACTTCTCGTGCAGCGTCCCGGGCCGCGCGCGCTTCCGCGTCAACGCCTTCCATCAGCGCGACACGGTGGCGGCGGCGCTGCGCCGCATCCCGTTCGAGATTCCCACCCTCGAGAGCCTGGGCCTCGGCGCGAGCGTCGTCGAGCTGGCCCGGCTCAAGCGCGGGCTCGTGCTCGTCACCGGCGCCGCCGGGCACGGAAAGTCCACGACCCTGGCGTCCCTCATCGACCGGATCAACGGGGAGCGGACGCTCCACATCGTGACGATCGAGGACCCCATCGAGTACCTCTTCCGCCACCGGCAGAGCGTGGTCGTGCAGCGGGAGCTTGGCACCGACGTGTCGAGCTTCGCGGCCGGATTGCGGGCGGCGCTCCGCGAAGACCCCGACGTCGTCTTCGTGGGTGAGATGCGCGACTTCGCCACCATCGAGGCGGCGCTGACCGCGGCCGAGACGGGCCACCTCGTCTTCTCGACCCTGCACACCAAGACGCCCGCGCAGGGCATCGACCGCATCGTGGACGTGTTCCCGCCCCATCAGCAGCAGCAGGTGCGGGTGCAGCTCGCCAACGTGCTCCATGCCATCGTGACCCAGCAGCTCCTCGTGCGGAAGGACGGCGACGGGCTCGTGGTGGCGGTCGAGCAGCTCAACGCCACTCCCGCCGCGCGCAACCTCATCCGCGAGGGCAAGACGTTCCAGATGCAGACGCTCATCCAGACTGGCGCCGCCGCGGGCATGTCGACGATGGAGCAGTCGCTCAAGGCTCTCCACGATCGCGGGCTCATCTCCTACGAGGACGCGATGGACCATGCCTTCGATCCCCGCGAGCTCGCCCGCCTCATGGGCCGGACCTAGTCCGTTGCGCCGGCTGTTGCCCGTCCTCGCCGGCGCCGTCGCCCTCCTCCCGTTCGTGCCCGCGCTCGATGCGGGCTTCGTGAGCTGGGACGACGTGCCCATGCTCGTCGGCGAGACCGGCTACCGCGGCCTCGACGCGCGCGCCCTCGGCTGGATGCTGAGCGCCACCGTGATGGGCCACTGGAGCCCGCTCGCATGGCTCTCCTTCGCGGTGGACCACGCGATGGGCGGGCTGGACCCCCGGATCTTCCACGCGACGAGCCTGGCCCTGCACGGCGTCAACGCTGCGCTGGTGTGTGTGGTTGCGCGGCGGCTTCTCGCCCTCGCCGGGGGCGAGCGCGCCGCGGTGAGGCTCTCGGCGGCCGTGGACGTGACGGCGGCGGACGCGGGCGCGCTCGGCGCCGCCCTCCTCTTCGCGCTGCATCCCCTCCGCGCGGAGACGGTGGCGTGGATCTCCGACCGGCGTGACCTTCTCTGCGCGACGTTCGTGCTGCTTGCCGTGTGGGCCTATCTGCGGGGAATCGCCTGCGCGGGTCGTCTGCGGGGCGGCTGGCGGCTCGCGTCACTGGCCGCCTTCGCCGCCGCGCTGGCCTCCAAGGGGCTCGCAGTGACGGTGCCCGCCCTGCTCCTGCTGCTCGACTGGTATCCGCTGCGCCGCGCCGCCGGCTGGCCCGCGCGCGTCCGCGAAAAGGCGCCCTACGCCGCACTGGCGCTCGGCGCGGCCGTGGCGACCGCGCTCGCCCTGCGCGCCTCCGCGACGGTGGCGGATTACGCGCAGTACGGGCCCACGTCGCGCCTGGTCCTCACGGGCTATGCGTTCTGGATCCATCCCGCACGATTCGCCTGGCCGGCCGGGCTTTCGCCGCTCTACGAGCTGCCCGGCGAGGTGTGGTGGGGGGACCTGCGCTTCCTGCTGCCGACGCTGGCCGCCGTGGCCGTCAGCGTCGGGCTCCTCGCGCTGCGGCACCGGTGGCCCGGGGGCATCGCCGCCTGGGCTGTCTCCCTGATCTTGCTGGCGCCGGTCGGAGGCGTCGTCCTCGCGGGCCGACACGTGGCCGCGGACCGCTACACCTATCTTTCTGGGCTCGGGCTGACGCTCCTCGCCGCGGGTGGCCTGGTGTGGGCTCTGACCGGCCGGGCCGCGGCGACGCGCGCGACGGGGGCGGCGCTCGCGGTCCTGCTCCTGGCGACCCTGGGCACCCTGGCCTGGCGGCAGACGGGGTTCTGGCACGACTCGGAGCGGCTGTGGCGACGCGCGGTCGCGATAGGGCCGGACTGCGCCGTCTGCCTCAACGATCTGGCTCGAGCCCTCATGCGTCCCGATCCGGGCCGGCCGGGCGGTCCCGACCCACGGGCCGAGGCCGAGGCCCTGCTGCGGAGGGCGATCGTCCTCCGACCCGAGCAGCCGGGCCCGTACCAGAACCTCGGTGCCCTCCTCGTGATGGGGGGGCGCTGGAGGGTGGCGGAGACGGTGTTCGCGGAGGTGGTCCGGCGCTGGCCGGCCAGCGCGGACGGC